>NZ_JBTSDU010000012.1:0-41704 GCF_054605595.1 Georgenia sp.
GGCGCTAACGTGGCGCGGTGAGCACCGAGTCGTCGAGCACTCCCGCCCTCGCAGGCACGGGTGCCCCGGACCACCTGCCCGGGCGTGCTCCGGACCACTTGCGCGTGGAACCCCCGGACCACCTGCGCGTGGAACCCCCGGAGCGCCCGAGCGTAGCCCCCCCCGACAGCATCCCGGGTGCGGTGATCACCGTCTCCGACCGGTGCTCGCGCGGCGAGGCCGAGGACCGCTCCGGCCCGCTCGCGGCCGCCCTGCTCGCCGAGGTGGGAGTGGCCGCGGCGGTGACCGTCGTCCCCGACGGTGTCGAGAGCGTCCGCGCCGCGATCCAGAGGGCCCTCGCCCGCGGGGCGCGCGTCGTCCTGACCACTGGTGGAACCGGCATCGGGCCCCGCGACCTCACGCCGGAGGGCACCGGCCCGCTGCTGGTCCGTGAGCTGCCGGGCGTCGCCGAGGCGATCCGTGCCGCGGGCACCGTCCGGGCCGCGATCCTCTCGCGCGGACTGGCCGGGATCGCCCCGGGCAGCGCGGGTGAGGCGTTCGTCGTCAACGTCCCCGGCTCGACCGGTGGGGTGCGCGACGCCGTCGGCGTCCTCGCACCGATCGTCCGCCACGTCATCGACCAGCTCGGCGGCGGCGCGCACGACGCCTGAGGTCACTCCTCCAGCGCGCCGAGGTCTTCCCACGTGTCGACGTCGAGCGCCTCGTGGCCCGTGGCCGCGACCGAGACGACCGTGAGCGGAGCCACCAGGGCCTTGACGGACGCGCCGCGGGTGCGCCCACCCAGCGCGGTGAGGGAGGCGCGCAAGCTCCCGGTGCGGTAGACGCCGACGAGCCACTGCAGGTAGCCGGAGGAGTCCCGCAGGCAGGCGCCGTCCACCTCGGCGTCCGCGGCCACGGCGTCGAGCAGGCGGGGGACCGCCCCGGCGGCGAACGGGACGTCGCACGCGAGGACGAGCACCCATGGCGCGCCGTCCCTGGTGCTGTCGGCCATCGGGTCCCGGGTGCCAGGGGCAGACCCGGGCTCCGGGACGCCCTCGGCCGGGCGGGCGCCGGCGTCGAGCGCCGCGATCCCGGCCACGGGTCCGCCGTGCGGCGGGTCCTCGAGCGTGCGGCGTACACCCTCGGGCACCCGAACGGGATCCGGGGCGCCGGCGTCGAGCGCGGCGATCCCGGCCGCGATCCCGGCCTCGGGTCCGCCGTGCGGCGGGTCCTCGAGCGTGCGGTGTACGCCCTCGGGCACCCGGACGGAATCCGGTGCGACGACGGCGACGGCGCGCGCGCCCGACGTCGCCGCGAGGGCGTGGTCGAGCAGCCGACGCCCACCGAGCTCGACGTCGGGCTTGGAGACGCCGTCGAGGCGACGGGCCGTCCCCCCGGCCAGGACGATCGCGTCGAACCCTCGCCCCCGGACCGCCCCGGTGGGCGCGCCGTCAGCATCCACGACCGCCACGGTCAGTACCCCGGCCGGCGCCAGTCGCCGGAGCGACCGCCGGACTTCGCCACGATCTTCAGCCCGGTGATCTCCGCCGAGCGGTCCACGCCCTTGACCATGTCCACCACGGCCAGCGCCGCCACCGAGACGGCGGTGAGCGCCTCCATCTCCACCCCGGTCCGGTCCGCGGTGCGCACCGTGGCGGTGATGAGCACCCGGTCTGCGGCGAGGTCGAGGTCCACCGTCGCGCCGTGCACGCCGATGGTGTGCGCCAGGGGCAGGAGCTCGGGCGTGCGCTTGGCCGCCGCGATCCCCGCGATCCGGGCGACGGCGAGCACGTCACCCTTGGGCACGGTGCCCTCCCGCAGTGCCGTCATGACGATGTTGCTGCAGCGGACCTCGCCGACGGCGACGGCCTCGCGGACGGTCGGTACCTTGCCGGTGACGTCCACCATGCGGGCATGGCCGGCGTCGTCGAGATGGGTGAGGCGGAGCGGGGGCGGGGCCGGGTCGGTCACGGGACCATCATGACGCGCACGGCGTCGCCCGGGTGCACCCTGTCGACCTCGGCCTCGACCACGGCGAGCCCGGCCGCGCGCGACAGCGAGCCCACCAGATGCGATCCGGAGCCCCCCGCGGCGGCCGGCCGGACCACGCGCACCGCCTCGCCGTCGACGTCGCGCTCCTCGATGACCACCGGCATGTACTGGCGCCGGTTCGCCGACGTGCGCCACCCGGCGTCCGCGACGGCGTCGAGGTGGAGCGGGGCGAGCCGGTCGCGCTGGTCGGGCCGGGCGAGCCCGCCCATCACCCGCAGCGCGGGGTCGACGAACAGCACGAAGCTGACGAACACGCTCACTGGGTTGCCCGGCAGGGCGAAGATCGGCACGGCCCGGCCGTCGTCGGCGTGCAGGACGCCGAAACCCTGGGGCTTGCCGGGCTGCATCGCGACGCTGGTGAAGGTGACGTCGCCGAGCGGGGCGAGCACCTCCTTGACCACGTCGTAGGCGCCGGCGCTGACGCCACCGGTCGTGACGACGACGTCGACGTCCGCCAGGCTCTCGCGCAGCCGGACCCGCAGCGTCTCGGCGTCATCGGGTACCGAACCCAGGGGGACGGGCCGGGAGCCGAGCGTCGCGACGAGGGTGGTCACGAGCGTGCTGTTGGAGTCGGGGATCTGCCCGGGGCCGAGGGGCATGCCGGGGCGGACGAGCTCGGCGCCGGTCGAGAGCACGCCCACGCGCACCGGCGGCTGCACCAGGACGGTGCCGTGCCCGGTCGAGGCGGCGGCGGCGAGGTCGCGCGGGCCGAGCATCGAACCCAGGGCGAGCACCGGGTCCCCCGGGCGGATGTCCCCGCCCGCACGGCGGATGTGGGCGCCGAGCACGGGCGCCTCGCGGATCTCCACGTGCTCGGGCAACGCGCTCCCGGCGCCTGGCCCGGCGGGCTGGTCGGTCGCCTCCACGGGGACGACGGCGTCCGCGCCCGGCGGGACGGGGGCACCGGTCATGATCCGCACCGCGGTCCCCGGACCCACCTCGGGCCGTTCGGGTGAGCCGGCCGGCAGGTCGGCGACCACCCGTAGCCGCACCGGAGCCTCGACGCTCGCGGCGGCGATGTCGGCCGCGCGCACGGCGTAGCCGTCCATGGCCGAGTTGTCGAACGGTGGCACCGCCAGGGTCGCGACGACGTCCTCCACCAGGACGCACCCCAGCGCCTCGGTGAGCGTGAGGTGGCGCGGGGCGAGGACGGGGACGGTGGTCAGCACGTGGTCGAGGTGCTGCTCGACGGTGATCATCAGGCTCCTCCGGGCGGTGGGCGGGGACCGGGCGTTCGGGTCGTGGGGCGGGCTCGGGTCAGTAGACGGGTGCGGCTCGGTCGATCTCGGCGGCCCAGGCGAGGACGCCGCCGTCCACGTTCGTGGCTCGGGCGCCGACCGCCGCCAGGGCCCGGGCGGCCCGGGCCGAACGCGCTCCGCTGCGGCAGTGCACGAGGATCTCGGGCGCGTCCGGGGCGTCCGGCGCGCCTGGTGTGCCCGCGACGGCGGCGCCGATCCGCTCGACGACCGCCGTCGGATCCGCCAGCACTTGGGCGAGGGGGACGTGCACCGCGCCGGGGATGATGACGATGTCGCGCTCGGCCGCCTCGCGCACGTCCAGCAGCACGAAGGCATCGGCCCCGCGCCCGCGGGCGGCCAGGCGCCGCGCGAGCGTGCCGACGTCGATCCCGGGCACCGGTGTCGGCTCCGGCTCTGCGGCGGCGGGCAGGGCACAGAGCGGGGCGCCGAGCGACCCGGCCGGGCTGCCGGTCGGGTCGTAGCCGAGCTCGGCGACCGTGGTGGGCGCGGTGGCGCCCGGGCGGGGGCGGACCGGCAGCTCGGTCCAGCGGGCCCCGAGTGCGTCCAGCACGAGCACCCGGCCGAGCAGCGGGTCACCCGCGCCGGTGACGAGCTTGACGGCCTCGGCCGCCATCACGGAGCCGACCTGGCCGCACATCGCGCCCAGCACACCGGCCTCTCCGCACGAGGGGGTGGAGCCCGCGGGGGGCGGGGCGGGGAACAGGTCACGCAGCGTCATGCCCGGCCGCCCGTCGGTGGGGCGGGACCAGAACACCGAGACCTGGGCGTCGAAGCGCAGGATGGAGCCCCACACGAGCGGCACACCGAGCTCGGCGCACACGTCGTTGACGAGGTAGCGGGTGGGGAAGTTGTCGGTGCCGTCGAGCACGAGGTCGTAGCCGGCGACGACGCCGCCGGCGTTGGCGGCGTCGAGGCGCAGGTGGTGGCGCGTGACGGTCACATCCGGGTTCAGGGCGGCGATCTTCTCGGCGGCCGAGTCCACCTTGGGCCGGCCGACGTCGGCGAGGGCATGGATGACCTGGCGCTGGAGGTTCGAGGCGTCGACGACGTCGTCGTCCACGATGCCCAGGTGTCCCACGCCGGCGGCGGCGAGATACTGCAGGATCGGGGTGCCGAGGCCGCCGGCGCCGACGACGAGGACCCGCGCGGCGAGCAGGCGGCGCTGGCCCAGGGGACCGAGCCGGTCGAGCAGCAGGTGCCGGGAGTAGCGCTGGATCTGCTCCCGGGTGAGGTCGGGGCCGGGGTCGACCAGGGGCGCGGGCATGACCACACTGTAGGTCTCAACGGCACGGCGGAGCCGGGTCGATGGTCTGGAATGTCCGGGCGTGCCGGGCGACGGGAGCGGGTATGGGCATCGAGCCGGACACGAAGGACTGGACCTGGGTGCTGCGCGAGCGGTGCCCGGAGTGTGGCGTGGAGCCTGCGGGCGAAGACCCCGGGACGGTGGCCGCGGCGCTGCGCGGCGCCGTCGGGCGCTGGCGGGACGTGCTGCGCCGGCCCGACGTCGCGGAGCGGCCGGACGCGAGCACGTGGTCCCCGCTCGAGTACGCGGCGCATGTGCGTGACGTCTGCCGCGTCTTCACCGAGCGGCTGCGGCTCATGCTCGAGGAGGACGAGCCGACGTTCCCGAACTGGGACCAGGACGCGGCCGCCGTCGAGCAGGCGTACGGCGCGATGGACCCCTCCGTGGTGGCCGAGGGGCTCGAGGCCGACGCGCACCGGCTGGCCGACGCCTTCGCCGCGGTGCCGCAGGGCCGGTGGGAGCGCCGCGGGCTGCGCAGCGACGGCTCAGCGTTCACCGTGCGCACCTTGAGCCAGTACTTCATCCACGACGTGCTGCACCACCTGCACGACGTGCGCGGCTGAGCCGGACCACACCTCGTGCCCGGCCGTAGCCGGGCCACGAGCCGGCTGCAGCGGGGTCCCGGGCCGGCGACCGCGGTGTGGGGAAAGGAACACCTTCGATCAATAGATGCATGGTGCATGTACGCGTACACTCGGCGGAATGTCCGCAACCGGAGATCCTCCCTCCACCGCCGACCAGCGCGGGACCGACGTCGACCGGGTCCTGGAACAGCTCGTGCTCTACGGCCGCCGGGTCCGGCACTTCGGTGCCACGGTGGCGCGGGCGTGCGGGCTGCAGCCCACTCAGGTCTACCTGCTCTCCCTGGTCCACCGCGCCAACGAGTGCCGGCTGACCGCGATCGCCGAGCAGCAGTTCGTCGACCCCTCGGTCATCAGCCGGCAGATCGGCACGCTCGAGCGTGACGGCCTGCTCCGCCGGCGCCCCGACCCCGAGGACCGCCGCGCCTCGCTGGTCTCCCTGACCGACCTGGGGCGTGACCGCCTCGCGCGGGTCCGGGCCGCGCACCTCGCGGTGATCTCCGAGACGCTCCAGGACTGGTCCACCGAGCGCATCGCCCAGTTCGCGAAGGACTTCGAGGAGCTCACCAGCACAGCGGAAACCGTCTACGGCCGGCTCGCCACGACCCAGCCGCTCCTGCCGCCGGCCCCGCCGCTCGATTCCCCGACCCACCCGATCCAGACGAAGGACCACGCGTGACGCAACGCGAGAACCGTGACACCCGCGCACGGGCCCCCAAGAAGCCCGCGAAGACGAAGGACCCGGTGTCCGGGCGCGCCTATGCCGGGATGAGCCCGGCAGCGGCCCAGGCCGCACACAAGGAGCACCAGCAGATCCTCAAGGTCCTCACCGGTCTGCTGCTGGCACTGTTCGTCGCCATGCTCGCGAACACCATCGTGGCCAACGCCCTGCCGGTGATCGTCGAGGAGATCGGCGGCACCCAGCAGCAGTACACGTGGATCATCACCGCGGCGATCCTTGCCTCCACGGCCGTGACGCCGATCGTGGGCAAGCTCGCGGACCTCATGGACAAGAAGCGGCTCCTGCTGATCGCGATGGGGGTCTTCACCCTCGGCTCGCTGCTCTCCGGGTCCGCCACCTCCGCCGGGATGCTCATCGCCGTCCGCGTGGTCCAGGGCCTGGGGATGGGCGCCATGCAGGTGCTCGTCCAGATCATCATCGCCACGATCATCCCGCCGCGGCAGCGGGGCCGGTACAACGGCTACATGGGCGCGGTCCTGGCGGTCGCGACCGTCTCCGGCCCCCTCATCGGCGGCGTCATCGTCGACATTCCCTGGCTCGGGTGGCGCTGGACGTACTGGAGCGCCGTGCCGTTCATGCTGGTGGCGATCGTCGTCATCACCAGGAACCTCAAGGTTCCCGACGCGGGGCGCCGCAAGGCCAAGATCGACTGGGTCGGCGCCGCGCTCATCTCCTCCGCGGCCGTCCTACTGCTCATGTGGGTCTCCTTCGCCAACCATGCCTTCCCGTGGATCTCCTGGCAGAGCGCGGCGATGGTCGGTGGCGCGCTCGTCGGCGCCGTCGCCTTCGTGCTGGTCGAGCAGCGGGTCGAGGAGCCGATCGTGCCGATGAGCATCGTCACCGAGCACACCACCGCCCTCGCCATCGTCGCCAGCCTCGCCGTGGGGACCGTGATGTTCGGCGCCAACGTCTTCCTGGGCCAGTACTTCCAGATCGGCCGCGGCTACTCGCCCACGGTGGCCGGCTGGCTGGGGCTCCCGCTCATGGTGGGGCTCCTCGTGTCCTCGACCGTGGCGGGCCGGATCGTGACCGTCAGTGGACGGTGGAAGCCGTCCGTGATGGCCGGCACGGTGCTGCTCATGGTCGGTATCGGCCTCATGGCGACCGTCGGCGCCGACACCTCCCTGGGGCTCATCGGCGTCTACCTGCTCATCGCCGGCCTCGGACTGGGGGCGGCGATGCAGAACCTCGTGCTCGCCGTCCAGAACACCGTCTCCGTCGCGCACGTGGGGGCGGCGACCTCCTCGGTGACGTTCTTCCGCACGCTCGGCGGGGCGCTCGGCATCCAGGTGCTCGGCGCCGTCTACGCCCAGCGCGTGACGGGGCTGACCATGGACGGGTTCAGCCGGCTCGGCGTGGACACCTCGCACCTGGACGCATCGACGTCCTCCCTCGACCTCAGCGCCCTGCCCCCCGCGGCGGCGGACGTGATCCACCGTGCCTACGGCGACGGCATCGGCCTCGTGTTCGGCATCGCGGCGGTCTTCGCGGTCATCGGGGTCGTCGCGGTGAGCCTCATGCGCGGCACCGAGCTGCGCGACACATGGGACGTTCCCGAGGAGGCACGGCACACCCTCGAGGTCATCCTCGAAGAGGGCGAGGGCGAGGAGGAGTCGGCGTCGGAGGCGGCAACGGAGCCCGAGCCCCCGGTCCGCGACGACGGCGGTCCAGGAGCGCGCAGCTGATCGTCGCGATCGGCTCGCGGTGACGATCCGACGCCGTAGCGCCGGCCCGGCGCACCACTGCCGGGGCTGCCGCCGTCGGGCCTGGGTCGTGCTGATTCGCCCGGCCGGGGCGGCCGCCGCCGTCGGGCTCGGGCCGTGGCGATTCACCCGGCCGGGGCCGCCGTCGCCGTGCTCGAGCGGTGCTGATTCACCCCGCCGGGGCCTCGAGCTCCCGCAATCGCGAGTTCGCCCACTCGACTGCGCCGCGCGTGTAGTGCTCCCGCGCCGTGGACGGCGAGAGCGCGAGGTCGTGGATGCCGCCGGGGACCTGCATGATCGTGACGTCGTCGCCGATCATCGGCGCCCGTTCGAGCATCTGCTCCACGCTGAGCACGACGTCCGTGCTGGTCAGCTCGGCGGGGCCCGGGGCGACCCGGTCGCCGGACCGGGTGGAGCAGGCGAGCAGCACGGGTACCGAGACGTCGAGGCCGCGCGCGATCTCCGCCTGCGCGCGGCGCACGCTGCGGAAGAAGCCGGCCCGCACGGGGAAGCCCGCATGGGGCTTGAGCGTGAGGTCGTAGTCCCAGGCGCCGCCTGTGTCGCGGTGGAGCGCGCGGCCGTACGCCTCGCCGAGGCTCCCGACCTGTCGGCTCGGCCACCGCGCCCCGAGGCGGTCGACGAGCGCCGTGGCGACGACGCGGTCGAACCAGCCCCGGTTGAGGTCGAGCCAGGGTGAGTTGAGCACGACGGCGTCGACGGTGCCCGGGTGGTCGGCCGCCCACAGCACCGCCTGCAACCCGCCGGTGGAGTGGCCGAGCAGCACCACCTGGTCGGCGCCGCCGGCCCGCAGGAGCCGCAGCGCCGCCCCGATCTCCTCCTCGTGCACCCGCAGATCGCGCACGTCGTCGGGCCGGGGGTGCCCGTTGGTCGACCGGCCGGCGCGGCGCATGTCCAGGGCGTAGAAGTCGTAACCCGCGTCGGTCCACGCCTGGGCGTGCTCGGTCTGGAAGAAGTAGTCGACGAAGCCGGACAGGTACAGCACGGCCTGCCGCCGCCCGCCCGCGTCGGCCCGGTGCACCAGCGTCGCGACGTCCGGCGCGCCGGGCTCCTCACCCCCGTCGGTGCGGTCGCCCAGCGGAATGGTCCGGGCCACCCACGGCGGCCCGAGCAGGTCCTCGGCGAACTCCGGTGCGTCCATGTCCCGCTCCGATCAGTCGACGACGCCGTAGAGGCGGTCGCCCGCGTCGCCGAGCCCCGGCACGATGTACTTCTGCTCGTTCAGCCGGTCGTCCACCGCGGCGGTGACGATCGTGACGTCGCCCCGGTCGCCGATCGCCTCGTCCAGCGTGCGCAGCCCCTCGGGCGCGGCGAGCAGGCAGATCGCGGTCACGTCGCGCGCCCCACGCTCGAGCAGGTAGTCGATCGCGGCGACGAGGGTGTGCCCGGTCGCGAGCATCGGGTCCAGCACGAAGCACTGGCGCCCCGAGAGGTCCTCGGGCAGCCGGTTGGCGTAGGTGATGGCCTCGTAGGTGGTCTCGTCGCGCTGCATGCCCAGGAACCCGACCTCCGCCGTGGGCAGCAGGCGCGTCATGCCCTCGAGCATCCCGAGCCCGGCCCGCAGGATCGGGACCACGATGGGGCGCGGCGCCGCGAGGTGCGTGCCGACCGTCGTGGCGACCGGGGTGGTGATCTCGATCGGGATGACGCGGACGTCCCTCGTGGCCTCGTAGGCGAGGAGCGTGACCAGCTCGTCGACCAGCAGCCGGAACGTGGGGGACTCGGTGTTCTGGTCCCGCAGGACGGTCAACTTGTGGGCGATCAGCGGGTGGTCCGCGACGTGCAGGCGCATGAGGGGAATCTACCGTCCCTGTCGGCTGCGACCGTGACCAACGTCCGGCTGCGCCATCATGGGGTCCGTGAACGAGGATCTCGACGGCGCCATGGGTCTCGCGCTCGACCTCGCCCGGGAGGCTCTGACGAGCGACGACGTCCCCGTCGGCGCCGTCGTCCTCGGGCCGGACGGTGCGGTGCTGGGCCGGGGCCGCAATCGCCGCGAGGCCGATGGCGATCCCACCGCCCACGCCGAGATGCTCGCCCTGCGCCAGGCCGCCCAGGCCCTGGGCACGTGGCGCCTGGCGGGCTGCACACTGGTCGTCACCCTCGAGCCGTGCACCATGTGCGCCGGGGCGCTCGTCCTCGCCCGGGTGCCGCGGGTCGTGCTGGGGGCATGGGACCCCAAGGCCGGCGCCACCGGCTCGGTGCGCGACGTCGTCCGCGACGCTCGGCTCAACCACCGCGCCGAGGTGGTCGGCGGGGTGCGTGAGGCGGAGTGCGCGGCCCTGCTGCGCGGCTTCTTCGACGCGCACCGCTGAGGCCGGCGCGCCACACTCTCCTCATGATCCGCCGTCGTCTCGTGGTCCACGGCCGCGTGCAGGGCGTGGGCTACCGGTACTCGTGCGTCCACGAGGCCGAACGCCTCGGGGTCTGCGGCTGGGTGCGCAACCGCGACGACGGCGCCGTCGAGGTCGTCGTGGAGGGCCCCGCCGACGCGGTCGCCGGGCTGGTGGAATGGGCCGGGCGCGGACCGCGCCACGCCTCGGTCGTCCGCGTCGCGGTGACCGAGGAGGAGCCCGAGGGACTCGCGGGTTTCACGACGCGATGAGCCCCGACCGCGTGCGACGCGACAAGATGGGCCGCGACGAAGGGAAGAACAGCATGGACGACTCGCAGCGCATCGACTGGGACCCGCGATCGGCGGAGGTGCAGGCCGACCAGATCGCCGCGTACGACCAGATGCGCGGGAGATGCCCTGTCGCGCACAGCGGGTACGGCAACTGGACCGTGTTCGGGCACGCGGACACCCTCGAGATCCTGCGCGACCACGAGACGTACTCCAACGACGTCTCCGCCCACCTCTCCGTCCCCAACGGCATGGACCCGCCCGAGCACAGGAAGTTCCGGGCGATCGTCGACAGGTACTACACACCCGACCGGATGGCCGCGTTCGAGCCGACGTGCCGTGCGATCGCCGCCGAGCTGATCGCGGCGCTGCCCACCGACGGCGACGTCGACCTCATGGCGGCGTTCGCGGAACCCTTCGCGAACCATGTGCAGTGCGCGTTCATGGGCTGGCCGGACAGCCTGCGCGAGCCGCTGAGGGAGTGGACCAAGAAGAACCATCGTGCCACGCTCGCGCTCGACCGGGCCGCCATGTCCGCCGTCGCCATGGAGTTCGACGGCTACATCCGCGAGCAGCTCGACCTCCGCCGCGCGGCCGGCGCCGCGCAGGACGCCACCACCGCGCTCCTTGGCGAGACCGTCGACGGCCGGCCGCTCACCGACGAGGAGATCGTCTCCATCGTGCGCAACTGGAGCGTCGGCGAGCTCGGCACGATCGCCGCCGGTGTGGGGATCATCGCCGACTTCCTCGCCACCCGGCCCCAGATCCAGGCGGCGCTCCGCGCCGATCGGAGCCGGCTCGAGGAGGCCTGCGACGAGATCCTCCGCATCCACGCGCCGCTCATCGCCAACCGCCGGCGCACCACCCGCCCGGTGACCGTCCCCGGCCGGGACATCCCGGCCGGGGAACGCGTCATGGTGCTGTGGGCGTCGGCCAACCGCGACGAGTCCGTGTTCGGTGATCCCGACGAGTTCCGGCTCGACCGTGACCCCGCCGACAACCTCCTCTACGGCCACGGCGTCCACTACTGCCCAGGCGCACCGCTGGCGCGCCTGGAGCTGCGGGTGTTCCTCGAGGAGCTCTTCGCCGGGACGACGGCGGTGGAGCCCGCCGGCTCGGGCGAGCCGGCGCGGGCGGCGTACCCGGCCGGCGGGTTCGCCACGCTCCCGCTGCGGATCCGCTGACGACCCCGCCGCGGCCCCTGACCAGGCCCGGGGTAGCCTTCGAGCATGCGTATCGCCGTCACCGGGGGATCCGGGAAGCTGGGCAAGGCCGTCGTCGCCACGCTGCGGGCCCAGGGGCACACGGTGGTCAACCTCGACGCCGTCGGGGAGCGTGGCCCGGGCTTCGTCCGGATCGAGCTCACGGACTACGGCCAGGTCGTCGACGCGCTCGCCGGCGTCGACGACCAGCACGACGGGGTCGACGCCGTCGTCCACCTGGCGGCGATCCCGGCGGCCGGTATGCACAGCGACACCGCCACGTTCCGCAACAACATCCTCGCCACCCACAACGTGTTCCAGGCGTGCCGTCGGCTCGGCATCAAGAACGTCGTGCACGCCTCGAGCGAGACCGTCCTCGGGCTGCCGTTCGAGACGCCGCCGCCGTACGTCCCGGTGGACGAGGAGTACCCGGCCCGGCCCGAGTCCAGCTACTCCCTGGTCAAGCACCTCGAGGAGACGATGGCGGCGGAGTTCGTGCGGTGGGACCCGTCGCTGAAGATCATCTCGCTGCGCTTCTCCAACGTCATGGACCCCGAGGACTACGCCGCGTTCCCGTCGTTCGACGACGACGCCGCCTTGCGGCGGTGGAACCTGTGGGGCTACATCGACGCCCGTGACGGCGCTCAGGCCGTCCTCCGCGCCCTCGAGCTCGACGTCACCGGGCACGACGTGTTCATCATCGCCTCCCCGGACACGGTGATGACCCGGCCCGACGCCGAGTTGGTGGCCGAGCAGTTCCCCGGTGTGCCGGTGCGCGGCGACCTCGGCACGAACGACACCCTGCTGTCCATCGACAAGGCCCGGCGGGTGCTCGGTTACGCGCCGCGGCACTCCTGGCGGGACCGGTAGGAGCCGCCTATCCGGCGAGCTGCCCGGCCAGCACCGGCAGTGCGGCGGACGTCCCGGCGTGCACGCGCACGGTCGCGAGCTCGTCCCCACGCGTGGGGCCGCGGTTGATGATCACCACGGGTTTGCCCTCCTTCGCGGCGCGGCGGACGAAACGCAGCCCGCTCATCACCGCGAGCGACGACCCGGCCACCAGGAGGGCCTCGGCGTCGTCCAGGAACGCGTAGGCCCGCGCCACCCGCTCCCGCGGGGTGTTGTCGCCGAAGAACACCACGTCCGGCTTGAGGACGCCGCCGCACCGGGGGCAGTCCGCGATCACGAAGTCGGCCGTGGACTCCAGGACCGCGTCGGCGTCCGGTGCCACCTCGACGTCGGCGACGCCGCCGAATCGCTCCCGCCAGCCCGGGTTCAGCGCCACCAGCGCAGCATCGTGCTCCGCCCGGGTGAACCGGGCGCCGCACCGCAGGCACAGGACCGTGTCGTATCGGCCGTGGAGGTGGACCACACGGTTCGACCCTGCGCGGAGATGCAGGAGGTCGATGTTCTGCGTGATCAGACCGGTCAGGACACCGGCGTGCTCGAGCCGTGCGAGGCCGATGTGCCCGGCGTTCGGCTCTGCGGCCAGGAGGTGGCGCCAGCCGAGGTGGTTGCGTGCCCAGTAGTGGCGGCGGAACGCGGGGGAGGAGAGGAACTGTTGGTGCGTCATCGGGTGCCGTGGTGGCGAGCCGGGCGAGCGGTAGTCCGGGATGCCCGAGTCCGTGGACAGCCCCGCCCCCGTGAGCGCCGTGACCCTGCGGCCGCGGAGGACGCCGAGCGCCGGAGCCAGGGCCGCCGCGACGTCGTCAGGGTCGGCGGGCAGGTCCGCGGGCCCGGGCGGGAACGGGGCGGGCTTCACGACGAACCGGGACACCGGCACCCCACCGGGGAAGAGCGCCTCGACGGTGTGGTGGCCGTGGCGGCGCAGGTCGGGCTGGAAGGCATCCTCGGTCGCTTCGCTCACCACGACAGGCTACGACCGTGGGCGCCGGAAACGGGTCACGGCGGCGGGAATCCGCCGGCAGGTAACGATTCGGTGTGCCGTGATGCCGGATCCGCCGGACCGCTCTACCGTCCAGGTATGGACGCGGAGCGGGCCACGGCCGCCAGTGAGCTGTACGTGCGCGGCCGCGATGTGGTGACGTCGTACCTCACGGGCGCCGACGTGGCGTGGGACGGGGAGGACGAGGGCATCCTCGAGGTGCTCAGCCGGTCCGGCCGGCACCGGCGTATCAGGTTGTCCGTGACCGAGACGGACGGGTGGGCGGTACCGCTGGCCTTCGCCGGCGCGGAGCCGCCGCTGGCCGCCGACGGCTGGTGGGCCTTCGTGCGGGTGGACCCGGCGGGGGTGCGCGAGTCCGAGGTGTACCTGGCGCCCGAGCACGACGTGCGTGAGCTCCTGAGGGAGATCGTGCTCGTGGAGCGGGCTGACGAACCGCTCCCCGATCTGGCCCAGGTCGAGCTCGTGCTGTTGAACGACTCCGACATCCGGCCCCTGCTGCGCACCTGGGGCGAGCTCACGCTGACCGACTGACGGCCGGGTGACCGGTGGCACTCGCCGCAGGTTTGGGCGGCGGCGACGGCGGCAGGTAACATCGCCCGGCGAGGTAGCGTGTCCGAGCGGCCGAAGGTGCAGCACTCGAAATGCTGTGTGGTGCAAGCCACCGTGGGTTCAAATCCCACCGCTACCGCCGAAGGGTGCTGACGAAGCTCAGGCCCTCGTAGTGACAGAACCCTCTGTGAGGGGCCCGGAAGGGCTTCGAGCGGGGGGTTTCGTCGTGTGCGGGCGGTGGCCGCACGCCGGCCGAGCCGTCACGGGTGGCCGGCAGGCACCGCTCGGGCCGGCCGGTGCCGGCACATCTCAGCCCCTGGGTCCAGGCTTCGTCTCGCGCGCGGCCACGATCGACTCGACCAGCTCGGCCACCGCATCGTCCCCGTGGTGACCGATCTGAAGCCGGGCGACGGCACGCACCGGCCCGCGGGCGTTGCCCATCGCGATCGGGAACCCGATGCGGGAGAGCCACACGACGTCGTTCTCGCCGTCCCCCACGCCGGCGACCTGCTCGGGCGTGATCCCGATCCGCTCGAGCACCGCCGCGAGCGTCGCCCACTTGTCCGTACCGACCGCGCTCATCTCGAACGCGGTGTCCATCGAGCGCACCATCCGGGGGAACGTGGACCGGATCTCGCCGTCGAGGGCGTCCAGCGTGACGGTGTCGCCGAAGACGGCGACTTTGGTCGTCTCCGTGAGCGGCAGCTTCTCGTGCGGGACGGCGAGCGTCACGGAGAGCGGGTCCGCGGTGCGCAGCAGCCCGTCGATCACGCTGCCCGACTCCACGACCATGGCGTCCGGGGTGAACAGGGCGGGCTCGATCGCCCGGCCGTGGCAGAACCCGACCACCGCCGCCACCTCGGTGACGTCCATCATCGACGTGTACAGCGGGACGGGGTCGCGGGTGTCGGCGGCGATGGAGCCGTTGGAGCCGACCGCGTAGCCGTCGATCCCGGCGTCGGCCAGGATGCGGGTCGCGGCGTGGAGGATATGGCCGGTGATGATGATGGGTTCGATCCCGGCGGCATCGAGATCGGCGAGCGCCCGCAGGGTACGAGGGCTGATCCGGTGGTCGGTGCCGGCCAGCGTGCCGTCCACGTCGAAAGCGATGGCCCGGACGGCCAGCAGGTCCTCGGGCAGGTTCATGGGCCAACTCTCTCTCCGGCTGCCGTCACGGTATCCGGTGACCCTGCGCCGCCGTCCCGCACGGTATCCGGCGACGATCCGGCGCAGTTCCCCAGCGGCAGCGCACCGCGGCGAGCTCGGTCAGGTCGAGAGCCGAGGCACACGAGTGGCGCGGACGGCCCGGGCGATCTCCTCGGTCCCGTGCGCAGCCCACGACGATCTGCCCGGTGTCACGCGAGCACGCGGTCGCCTCCTCGGTCCCGCGCGTAGCGTTCGACGAAGGCGCGCAGGATGTGCGCCGGCACCGACACCGGGTGGCGCACCGCAGCGCGCTCCACCTCGTCCTGCTCCTCCGGCGAGAAGTACCCCGCGTCGCGGTAGACCCGGATCCGCTCGAGCAGCCCCTCGGCGTCGAGCTCGGGGTGGAACTGGGTGGCGTACAGGTTCGAGCGGACGCGGAACATCTGGACGGGGCAGCCGGCCGAGCCGGCGAGCCGGACGGCGTGCCCGGGCAGGCGCGTGATCGCCTCCTTGTGCCCGACGAAGGCACGGAACGTCGGCGGCAGGCCGTCGAGCAGCGGGTCCGCGGCACCGGCGTCGGTCAGCTCGATCAGGGGGGCGCCGATCGGCTCGCTGTATGTGCCGTCGATGACCGCACCCTGGTGCCGGCCGAGCGTGCCGACGCCGTAGCAGGCCCCGAGGAACGGGAAGTCGACGGCGACGACGTCGTCGAGCAGCGCGTCCAGCTCGGCCTCGACCCGGCGTTGGGTGTCGCTCTTGTGCTCGATCGGGATCGACCCGGTGAAGGGGCTGCCGCCGACGACGATGCCCGAGTAGTCGGTCAGGTCGAGCCGCGGCATCGGCCCCGCTTCGAGCCGGACGCGCACGAGTTCGCGCTCGGCGAGCCCGCCGTAACGCAGGAACGCCGCGTACTCGGTGTCGGCGACGGCGTCCTCGGGCCGCGAGGCGAGCAGCAGGAATGGCTTCATGGCGCGAGCGTATTGGACGCTTCACTACCCTTGTCTCCCGACCGGGCCCGTCGGGCGCGGAGACGACGACGGGAGGCGCCATGGGCGCATCGGGGAAGAACGCGCCGGAGCAGGTCGGGACCGTACGGCGTGGCTGGCGCTTGCACGGCGACGGCCGGCACATCGGGGCGGGTGAGGTCGTCGCACCGGACGAGCGGCTGTCCTGGCCGGCGACCATCGGCATCGGTGCGCAGCACGTCGTCGCCATGTTCGGGGCGACGTTCCTCGTGCCCCTCATCACCGGGTTCGACCCGGCGACGACGCTGTTCTTCTCGGCCACCGGGACGCTGCTGTTCCTGGTGATCACAGCCGGCCGGGTGCCGAGCTACCTCGGCTCCAGCTTCGCGTTCATCGCGCCGATCACCGCGGCGACCGACCTGTTCGGGATGTCCTCCGCGCTCGGCGGTATCATCTCGGTCGGCATCCTGCTCGCGCTCATCGGCGTGGTGGTGCACGTCGCCGGCGCGCGGTGGATCAACGTCATCATGCCGCCGACCGTGACCGGCGCGATCGTCGCGCTCATCGGGTTCAACCTGGCGCCCAGCGCCTGGGGCAACGTGCAGGCAGCGCCCGCGACGGCGACCGTCACCGTCGCCGCGATCATCCTGTGCACGGTGCTGTTCCGCGGCCTGCTCGGGCGACTGTCCATCCTGGTCGGCGTGCTCGTGGGGTACGCGACCGCCATCGTGCGCGGTGAGGTCGACTTCGACGCCGTCGCCGCGGCCGGGTGGGTCGGGCTGCCCGACTTCACCGCACCCACGTTCGAGCCGGCCACGCTCGGCCTGTTCCTGCCGGTGGTGCTCGTGCTCGTGGCGGAGAACGTCGGTCACGTGAAGTCCGTCGCCGCGATGACGGGCCGGGACCTCGACGACGTCACCGGCCGCGCACTCATCGCCGACGGTCTCTCCACCGTGCTCGCCGGCTCCGGCGGCGGCTCGGGCACGACGACGTACGCCGAGAACATCGGCGTGATGGCGGCCACCCGCGTGTACTCCTCCGCCGCTTACCTGGTCGCGGGCCTCACGGCGCTGCTGCTGAGCCTCTCGCCGAAGTTCGGGGAGATCATCGCGACCATACCCGTGGGCGTGCTCGGTGGGGCCGCTACCGTGCTCTACGGCATGATCGGCATGCTCGGCGCGCGCATCTGGGTGCAGAACCGTGTCGACTTCTCCGACCCGGTGAACCTCAACACCGCAGCCATCGCGCTGATCATCGGCATCGCCAACTACACCTGGGTGATCGGCGACGTGCGGCTGGAGGGCATCGCCCTGGGGTCGGCCGCTGCGATCATCGTCTACCACGTGATGCGGCAGATCGCGCGGGCCCGCGGGACGGTCCAGGAGGCTGCCAGCCCGGCGTCCGCGCCGGCCGGTGCCGAGCTGGCGGGTGAGCTCCGCCGGGAGCCGTAGGCGGTGCCGGCGCGGCCCGGACCCGACGGCGCCCGTGCGGCCGGGCGGGTGGCGTGCCGAGCCCGACGGCTATGTGGGCGAGTGGCAGGCCGAGGAATCCGACGACCGTCACGTGGCGGCGGGTTCCTCGGCGGGCTGCGTCTCGACGGGCGTGCAGCCCTCCGGGGAGGCGAGTGGCGCGGCGGGGTCGAGCGCGGCCGCCTCCTCGGGCGCGGCCATCGCCGTGTACGCAGAGCCGAGCACGACGTCGATGGTCTCGTCCGTCCGGGTGGAGTCGAGCGTGACGGTGGCGGCCGGGAACAGTCTCGCCGCGGAATAGCCCGCGGTGACACCCAGCGGCCCGACCCTGATCAGGACGGCCTCCTCATACGGGTCGGGCCAGTTCGCCTGCTGGTTGACGACGACCCCCAGCTGCACCAGCGCCTGCCCCGTCTCCCCGGCCAGCCCGGCGCGGTCGGTCCCGTTGTAGACGTTCGCGGTGATCTCGGTGAAGGCCACCGGGATGGCACCCTCGGGCACGCACGGCACGACGACGGCATCGGCCTTCGGCGCCGGACGCGAGAAGTCGCGGCCGAACGGCGCGGGCAGGACGCCGCTCCACATCGCCAGGGCGATGAGGCCGACGAGGAGCAGGGCGGTGATCAGTCCACCGAAGATGATGGTCTGCCGCTGCTGCAGTCGGTGCCTTCTGGCCTGGCGACGCCGCTCGGCGTCCGAGGTGGCGGTGGCGATCATGCGGACACGGTAGTGCTCAGTTGGTCCGACGCCCGTCAGCGTCGAGCTCGAGGATGCGGGCGTGCAGCACGAGGCGTTGCTGGAGGGCGGCCCGGAGTGCGCGGTGCAGGCCGTCCTCGAGGTAGAGGTTGCCCTGCCAGGAGACCACGTGCGCGAAGAGGTCGCCGTAGAACGTCGAGTCCGAGGAGAGCAGGGACCGCAGGTCCAGCTGGCTCTTGGTGGTGATGAGCTGGTCGAGTCGCACCTGGCGCGGAGGGACGGCGGCCCAGTCGCGTGGGCTGACGAGCCCGTGGTCCGGGTACGGGCGGACGTCGCCCACGGACTTGAACATCACAGGGGAATCCTACGGGGTGGTCTTGGTGAAGCCAGGACAGTGTGCGACGGCGCGCCCGACCCCGCGCCCGGTGCGTGACTGTCGGCCGGCCGGCGATGACGGCACCGTCGGCCGGGCGACGATGGCGGCCCGGGTGGGGCCGCCATGGCGTCGGGTGGGGTCAGGCGACGCGGATGAAGGTGGGGGAGGAGTGTGGGATGGGGCCCTCGAACAGGGCGGTGCCGGGGTTGCGGGCGGCGATGTGGTTGCCGCCACCGGTGTAGATCCCGATGTGGCCGGGCCACCAGACCAGGTCACCGGGGCGGGCCTGGTCCGCGGAGACGACCACCCCCGCACCCGCCTGCGCGGAGGAGGAACGCGGCAAGGAGATCCCGAACGCGGCAAAGACGTAGGACGTGAACCCGGAACAGTCGAACGCGGCCGGGGTCGACCCGCCGTACACGTACGGGGTCCCCACGAACTGGCGGGCATAGTCCACGATCGCGGACGCCGACGCGACCGGTGCCGGCACCGCGGCAGCCTCCTGGGCGGGAGCCGCCGACTGGGCCGGGGCCGCGGCCTGGGCATCGGCCAGCGGCGCACGCGCACCCGTGCGCGCGGCCACCACCACCGTGCGGCGGACCACCGGGGCCGGGGTCGCCTCCGCGGCGACCTCACCGGCCAGGGACCAGGTCAACTCCGCCGGCACCGACACCGACGCCGTCGCCAACACGGACAGGGCCGGGGCAACCGCCGCCGAGACATCCACCCGCGGCAGGGCCGAGACCTCCGCCGCCGACGCGGCCGTACCCGCCATCGTCAACACCAGACCAGAAGACGCCACCACCGCCACCGACCGACGCACCTGCGCCGCCGATCCCGACCACACCATCACCGGACGACGCGCCGCGCGATGCCGCGCAGAAACCGTGCTGCTCAAGAGAAAACCTCTCCAATGGCCGCCCTACGAGGTGAGCTGTCGGGTTCGGGCAACCACACCCGGCACCGCCCCACCCCCCAAGGAGGCCGACCGGTACTACACCCCAAGACCCCGAAAACCCCGCCCCACAAGAGCGGACCTCCGGAACCACGAACCTGGGTCCCCCGTCCCTGCCGGCACACATCACACACCCCGGGCCCGGCAGGGCTCGAACAACAACCCGGAGACCCGCCACCAACCGGCGAGCACCCCCGACAGTAGAGCCACACACCCCCAAATGTCACATCCCGATAACGGGAGTGCGGCACGTCACAGCCTGACCTGCGGCGTTGCCGGGTGTCCCGGTCACGGACGGACGTAGAGGTGCCGCGTGATCTCGTCGGGCAGGTCGAGCACCACCTCGGCGCCGGGGGCGCGCAGCGAGACGACGTCATGTCCGTCGCCGCGGACCGCCACCTCGACCCGGATGCCTGGGCGCAACCCGGCGTCGGCCAGCCGCCCGAGGAGCTCGACGTCGACCTGGAGCGGCTCGCCGATACGCGTGAGCTCGACATCGAGACGCACCAGGGACTCCCCGGCGAGGGTTCGTGGCTCGGTGGGCGGGTCGTCGCGGCTCGTCTCTGCGACGACGTCGGCCAGGGAGCGCACCGGGGTGGCCCGGGCGGGGCCCGCCTCGCCCAGCTGGGCCAGGCCCGGGATCGGGTTGCCGTACGGGTCGAAGTCGGGGTGGTCGAGCAGTTCGAGGAGCCGACGCTCGACCCGCTCGCTCATCACGTGCTCCCACCGGCAGGCCTCCTCGTGCACGAAGGGCCACTCGAGGCCGACCACGTCGGTGAGCAGCCGTTCGGCCAGCCGATGCTTGCGCATCACCCTGGTCGCCTTGGCCTGGCCGGCCTCGGTCAGCCGGAGCCGGCGGTTGTCGGTGAGCACCAGGAGGCCGTCTCGCTCCATCCGAGCCACGGTCTGCGAGACCGTGGGGCCGGAGTGCCCCAGGCGCTCCGCGATACGGGCGCGCAGCGCCGGCACACCCTCCTCCTCGAGCTCGAAGATCGTCTTCAGGTACATCTCGGTGGTGTCGATCAGGTCGCTCACGCGTTCCCCGTTCTCTCTGGTCTGCGGCGACGATGGCGTGGCACCACGCCCGATGCGGCGCCGTTCTGCGTCCAGGATAGAGAGGTCGGCGCACATGCGCTCAGGCGGCTTGGCGGCCGGGCCCCGCACCGGCGGCCGCGACGATTTCGCCCGGCGATCGAGACGTGTCTATGGTGCGCGTGATGACGCTCACATCCCCTCCCCCTGACCGTGCCGGCGCGGTACCGATCTTCACGCCCGACGAGGCCTCCGGGATGCCCGCCTACCGTGGGGTCGATGTCTCCTCGCTCGTCGGGACGCCGTTCGACGAGGTCTGGGGCCTGCTGGTCGACGGTGTCCGGACGCCGCTGCTGCCACCGGCGGAGCCGTTCAACCTGCCGGTGCGCACGGGCGACGTGCGGGTCGACGTGCAGTCCGCGCTCGCGCAGCTGACCGCCGTGTGGTCCTTCCGGCCGCTGCACGAGATCCCGGCCGCCGAGGTTCGGGAGAACCTCGTCCGCGCCTCGGTGATGGCGTGCAGCTTCGTCGCGCAGTCGGCGCGCGGGGACCAGGTGCCCGCCGTCCCGCAGCGCGAGATCGACCTCGTCAGCACCGCGGCCGAACGCTTCCTCGTCCGCTGGCGGGGCGCGGCGGACCCGGTCGCCGTGGCCGCCCTCGACATGTTCTGGCTGGTCATGGCGGAGAACGGGCTCGTCCCCTCCACCCGGACGGCGCGCCTGGCCGCCGAGGTCGGCACCGACGTCGCCTCGTGCCTGGCGGCGGCGGTCGCGGTCGCCAGCGGCCCCTTCGGTGGCGGCGCCGTCGCCCGCGGCCTCGCCCTGGTCGAGCGGGCCGAACGCGACGGGGACTGCGCCGCGGTGGTGTCCGACTACCTCGCCACGCACCCGAGCCTGCCGGGCTTCGGGGACGTGGCCCTGCCGCTGGACAACCGGGTGATGCTCCTGCGGGACGCCTGCGTGCGGCTCGGGGCGCGCCACGTCGAGGTCGCCGACGAGTTCGTCCGCGCGGCCCGGGAGGCGCTCGCCGTGCGGGCACCGGCGGGTGAGCCCGCCACCCGCCCCAACGCGCTGTTCTGGGGCGCGATCCTGCTGGACCACGCCGGCGTGGCACCGAACCTCATGAGCGCGATGTACATGTGCGCGCGCACGGCCGGGTGGTCGGCACACGTGCTCGAGGTGCGCCGGCAGCTCTGACGGCGGCGGGGCGCTGGGCGAGAGTCCGTCCGCCTGGTCCGGCCGAAGCCTTCGGCCGGCGGACACCGCAGCGCCCGCCCGCCGCGCGGTGGGATGATCCCGGTCATGGAGACCCTCGTCATCCCCACCGACCTCCTCCCCACCGACGGCCGCCTCGGCTGCGGCCCCAGCAAGGTCCGCCCCGCCCAGGTCGAGATGCTCGCCGCGCTGGCGCCCACGCTGCTGGGCACCTCCCACCGGCAGGCACCGGTGCGGGATCTGGTGCGCCGCATCCGGGTGGGCCTCGCGGAGCTCCTCGGTGCGCCGGCGGGGTACGAGGTCATCCTGGGCAACGGCGGGTCGACGGCGTTCTGGGACGCGGCCACGTTCTCCCTCGTACGTACCCGTGCCCAGCACGCCGACTTCGGGGAGTTCGGCCACAAGTTCGCCGCCGCGACCGACCGGGCCCCGTTCCTCGAGGCGTCGGACAGCCGGACGGTCCCGGCCGGCGGCCTGGCCGAGTGCGTCACCGTTACCGGCGTCGACGTGTACGCCTACCCGCACAACGAGACCTCCACCGGCGTCGTCTCACCGGTGCGGCGCTTCGGCGGCGGCGGCGACCTCACGGTGGTGGACGCGACGTCGATCGCGGGTGCCGTGGCGGTGGACCTGGCGCAGACCGACGTCTACTACTTCGCCCCGCAGAAGGTGCTGGCGGCCGACGGCGGGCTGTGGCTCGCCGTCGTCTCCCCCGCCGCGCTCACCCGCATCGCGGAGCTCACCGCGCAGCGGTGGGTCCCGGACTTCCTGAACCTGCAGCTCGCGGTGGAGAACTCACGCCTGGACCAGACGCTGAACACCCCGGCGGTGGCCACGCTGGTGCTGCTCGCGGAGCAGGTGGAGTGGCTGCTGGAGAACGGGGGCCTCACCTGGGCCGCGGCGCGCTCGGCGGCGTCGGCGGCGGTGCTGTACGACTGGGCGGAGCGGCGCGCGTTCACGACGCCGTTCGTCGCCGAGCCGGCACACCGCTCACCGGTGGTGGGCACGGTCGACCTCGCCGAGCAGGTGGACGCGGCGGCCGTGGCGGCGACCCTGCGGGCGAACGGCGTGATCGACACGGAGCCGTACCGCAAGCTCGGCCGCAACCAGCTACGGGTGGGGATGTTCCCCGCCGTCGAGACGGCCGACGTCGCGGCGCTGACGGCGTGCGTGGACTGGGTGGTCGAGCACCTGGGTTGACCGCTCCGATCGGGCCCGCTCACGGGGGGATTCGCGTCACATCTTCGTGCGGTCTGCCGAAGACTGTGAGGGAGAGATCCCACCACCAGCCCGAGAGACTCGCCGATGCACCAGGCCCCGCACGCCGCCGCCACCACGGTGCTGATCGCGCTCGCTCTCCTGGCCGGGTGCAGCTCGGGCGGGCCGTCGGTGCTCGTGGCCGAGCAGGTCTCCGGCGCCGCGGCGGACCCCTCCCCGGCGGCGGCCGCGAGCTCGGTCCAGCTGTTCGCGCACCGGGCCGGCCCCGCGCGGACGTCCACCGTCACCGATCTCGGGTTCGTCGACACCGAGCAGCACGACGTCGCGTTCGGCACCGTCCGCAACGACGACCCGCACGTGGCGTACGTGAGCGTCACCGTCACCACGCACGACGACGCGGGCCAGATCCTGACCCAGGACGTGACGGAGGTGCGCGCGGCGGGCGGCGGGTCGACGCCGTTCGTCCTGGACGTCTTCCCACCGCCGGGCACGACCGTCGCCTCGATCGAGGCGCAGCACGCCGTGACGTCCGTCGAGGCCTCTCTCGACCAGCCCGCGATCACGGCGCGGAGCAGCACCATCCTCGACGAGCCGATCAACCCGGTCCTGCGCGGGACGGTGACCTCGAGCTACCCGCGCGAGCGGACCGCCGTGCCCGTCGCCGCCGTCTGCGTGGACGAGGACGGCGCGGAGGTGGCCGCCGGCCACGGGCGTATCCCCAGCGTCGCCGCCGGCGGCGCCGCACGGTACGAGATCATGCTCTTCGGCAGGACGCCGGTGGAGTGCCAGGTCGCCGCCTCGTAGGCGCCACCGGCAGCGCGGCGCCACCGACAGCCCCGCTCGGGGCGCAACCGGGCGTCCCACACCCCGCGGTCAGGCGGAGGCACTGCGCTCTTGTGCGTCCTCGCTCGCCAGGGCCAGCGCCGTCAGCTCACGCTCGGCCCGTTCCTCGGCCCGTTCCTCGGCCCGTTCGTTCCGCTCGCCCGGCCCGTCCAGCACCAGGTGCGGTCGGGTGCGGGAGTAGTGCACCTCGATGTGCCAGGACCGCTTGACCCACAGCGCCGCCACCACGGCGACGACGATCGAGGCGATGGCCCCCACACCCACGGACCAGCGCGGCCCGAACGCCTCGGAGATCCACCCCACGATCGGCGACCCGATCGGCGTGGTCCCCAGGAAGACCATCATGTAGATGCTCATGACCCGCCCACGCATGGCGGGCTCGGTGGACATCTGCACCGTGGTGTTCGCCGCGGTCATCATCGTCAGCGAGAACAACCCCACCGGGATGGACAGCAGCGCGTACAGCTCGTACGTGGGCATGAGCGCCTGGACCCCCATGGCGACGCCGAAGGCGAAGGCCGCCGCGATCACGAGCCGCACCCGCGGGCGCCTGCGCCGCGCCGCGAGCAGCGCCCCGGCGAGCGAGCCGATGGCGAGGATCGAACCGAGGATGCCGTACTCCCCCGCCCCCTTGCCGAACTCCTCACGCGCCATGACGGCGGACGTCAGCTGGAAGTTCAGCCCGAACGCACCGACCACGCCCACGACGAGCAGGATGACCATGACGTCGGTCCGCCGCCTGATGTAGGCCAGGCCCTCACGCACCTGCCCCTTGCCTCGCGTGGTGTGCGGCAGCTCGTGCAGCTCGGTCCCGCGCATCAACGTCAGGGAGAAGATCGTGGCGCCGAAGGAGACGGCGTTGATGAGGAACACCCAGCCCGGCCCGACGGCGGCGATGAGCAGTCCGGCAACCCCCGGGCCGATCAGGCGGGCGATGTTGAACGAGGTCGAGTTCAGCCCGACGGCGTTGGGCAGGTCCTGCGCGGGCACCATCTCCGCCACGAACGTCTGCCGCACGGGTGCGTCGAGCGCGCTGGCCACGCCGAGCAGGAAGGCGAACACATAGACGTGCCACAGCGCCGCCTGGTCGGTGAGCACGAGGACGCCGAGCGCGGCCGCGAGGACGCCCATCGAGCTCTGGGTGGCGATGAGCATCTTACGCCGTGGCAGCCGGTCGGCGAGCAGTCCGGCGTACGGGCTGAGCAGGAGGACGGGCAGGAACTGCAGGCCGGTGACGATGCCGACGGCGAGCCCGGAGCCGTTGGGCAGGATGGCCAGCACGAGCCAGTCCTGGGCCACGCGCTGCATCCACGTGCCGATGTTGGCGACCAGGGCCCCGACGAACCAGAGCCGGTAGTTGAAGTAGCGGAGCGAGTAGAAGGTCTTGCTCAATCCTCCACCATCCTTCGCAGGATGGTCGCGGCCTGCGCGAGGGTCTCGCGCTCCGCGGGCGTCAGCTTCGCGAGCCGTTTGTCGAGCCATGCGTTGCGTCGTCGCTTGATCTCCTTGACGAGATCGAGCCCGGCGTCGGTCCCGGCGACGACGACGCAGCGTTTGTCGGCGGGGTCGGTCCCGCGGGAGACGAGGCCGCGCTCCTCGAGGGAGGCGATGGTGCGCGTCATGGAGGGGCGCTGCACGTGGTCGTGCTCGGCCAGCTTCCCGGCCGTCATCGGGCCGAGGTGGTAGAGCGCGGAGAGCACGGAGTGCTGCGCCTCGGTCACCTCGAGCGTCGACCCGGTGCGCAGGCGCCGCGAGAGTCGCAGCACCGCGATGCGCACGTTCGTGGCGAGGTCGGGGCGCCGTTCGGTCCTGGGTGTCGGGGGAGCAGTCGCAGCAGTCATCGTCGCTTAGTCTAGGTCATTACCTTTGCTAATTACCAGAGGTAAGCGTCACATGCCGGCTCCGCGCCGTCGGCGGCCGGCCCGGGCGGGCGGGCTGCCCGCCCGGGGGTCGTCAGATGCCGAGTGCCTGCTGGATCGGGCCGAGCGTGAAGTAGACGACGAACAGCGCCGCGACGATCCACATGAGCCAGTGCACCTGGCGGGCGCCGCCCTTCTTCGCGGCGGACAGCACCACGTAGGCGATGAACCCGGCGCCGATGCCCACCGTGATCGAGTAGGAGAACGGCATGAGCACGATCGTCAGGAACGCCGGCATGGCGATCGTGATGTCGCGCCAGGAGATCTCGGTGACCTGCTGCATCATCAGGAAGCCGACGATCACGAGCGCCGGCGTCGCGGCCTCGTACGGCACGAAGGCCGCGAGCGGGGAGAGGAACGTCGCCAGCAGGAACGCCACGCCCGTGACGATCGAGGCGAAGCCGGTCCGGGCGCCGTCGCCGACGCCGGTCGCGGACTCGATGTAGCTCGTGTTGGACGAGACGCCGGCCGCGCCGCCCGCCGCCGCGGCGATCGAGTCGACGATGAGGATGCGGCTGGTGTTCGGCGGGTTGCCGTCCTCGTCGAGCAGGTCGCCCTCGGCACCGATGGCGACCATCGTGCCCATGGTGTCGAAGAAGTCGGCCAGCATGATGGAGAAGATGAGGAGCAGTGCGGCGACGGGGCCGATCTTCTCGAACGCACCGAACAGCGAGAACGTGCCGAACGTCGCGAAGTCGGGCGCCTGCACGAGGGAGCCTTCGAGTGCGGGGACGCTCAGGCCCCAGCCGCCGGGGTTCTCCGCGCCGAGCGGCCCGAGATCGGCGGCCGCCTCGACGATCGCGGCCAGCACCGTGGCGACGACGATGCCGATGAGGATCGCCCCGCGCACCTTCTTGACCATGAGGATGCCGATGAGGAAGAGCCCGACGACGAACACGATCGACGGCCACCCGGTGAGGGAGCCGTTGACGCCGAGCCCGAGCGGTGTGCCCCCGCCGGCGCGCACGATGCCGGCGTTGACGAGCCCGACCAGGGCGATGAAGAGGCCGATGCCCACCGAGATGGCGACCTTGAGCTGGGTGGGGACGGCCTTGAAGATGGCCTCGCGCAGCCCGGTCAGCACCAGGACGAGGATGACCACACCCTCGAGGACGATGAGGCCCATCGCGTCGCCCCACGTCATGCCGGGCATACCGACGATCGTGTAGGCCAGCAGGGCGTTGATGCCGAGCCCGGCCGCGAGCGCGAGCGGGAAGTTGGCGACGGCGCCCATGAGGATGGACATGAGGCCGGCCACGAGCGCGGTGCCCGCGGCGACGGCGGGCAGGTTCGGACCGTCCGTGCCGCCGCCCAGGAAGGCGCCCGTGCTGTCCGGGGTGGACAGGATCAGCGGGTTGAGCACGAGGATGTAGGACATCGCGAAGAAGGTGACGATGCCGCCGCGGACCTCGCGACCGACGGTGGAACCCCGCTCCGTGATGCGGAAGGTGCGGTCCAGCCAGCCCGAGGAGGTGTTCTTCCAGTCCGAGGACGTGTTCGTGGGGGGCGCGCTCGGCGCAGAGGTGCTCACGGCGCACGATGGTCCCACAACGCCCGAGCGCCACGGACGTCCGTCTCAACCGCGCGGCCCGGGACGTCTCGGCCGCACGGCCCGCATCGTCTCGGCCGCACGGCCCGCATCGTCTCGGCCGCGCGGCCCCGGCCGTCTCGGGCCCGGCGGCCCCGACCGTCCCGGGCCCGGTCCGGAGCGCATCGTCCCGGGCCGCGGCAGACCCGCTGTGTCCCGAACGCGTTGCCCTACGATCTGGGCATGCCCGACCTGCACCTGTTCGACCGCCGGGCGGACCCGCCACCGGCCCGGGTGAACGCCGTCACGCTCACGGTCACCGGCACCCTGGGGTGGGCCGTCGCGACCATCGTCGTCTTCGTGCTCATCCAGGCCGGCAGGCTGCCCGACCGTGCGCTCGACGTCTGCCTCGCCGCCCTGACGATGGGCGTCGTCGGCATCGCGTGGGGGTACGTGCACGAATACCGCGCGAGCAGGCGGGCCCGGCGCCCCACCGAGACCACCGCACCCGGGACCACCACGCCGGGGACCACCGCGCCGGAGGCGAACACCGAAGGATGGCGACACCCATGAAGATCCTGCTCCCCACGAGCGTCGACCTCGACATCACGCTTCCGGACGGCGTCGAGGCCGTGCCGTACGGCCCCAACGACCCGGTGCCCGCAGAGCACCGCGACGCCGAGGCCGTCGTCGTCTGGGGCAGCTCCCCCGCGTCCATCGCCGCCCTCGCCCGCGACCTGCCGCGCGTGCGCTGGGTGCAGGCGCTCATGGCCGGCCCGGATGCCGTGGTGGCGGCCGGCTTCCCGGCGGGGACGCTCATCACCTCGGGGCGTGGCCTGCACGACGCCACGGTCAGCGAGCACACGATCGCGCTGACGCTCGCGCTCGTGCGGCGCCTGGCCCAGTCCCGCGATGCGCAGCGCGCCCACCGGTGGGCCGACGAGCTCGGCGGGACGCAGCCCCTGCACCCGGCCGGGCAGGTCACCACCCTGCTCGGCGCCCGCGTCGTGATCTGGGGATTCGGCTCGATCGGTCAGCGTCTGGCCGGCCTGTTCCGCGCCCTCGGTGCCGAGGTGACGGGGGTGGCTCGCAGCGACGGTGCGCGCGGCGGCTTCCCGGTGGTCACCGAGGACGGTCTCGAGGAGCTGCTCACGACGACCGACATCCTCGTCATGGTGCTGCCCGCCACGCCGGCGACCGCGAAGGCGCTGAACGCACAGCGCCTCGCGGCCCTGCCCGAGCACGCCCTGGTGGTCAACGTCGGCCGCGGCGCCACGGTGGACGAGGACGCCCTGGTCGCCGCGCTCACCGGCGGTCGGCTCGCCGGGGCGGCGCTGGACGTCACCGCCGTCGAGCCGCTGCCGGCCGACTCCCCGTTGTGGGACGCCCCCCGCCTCCTCATCACCCCGCACGCGGCGGGCGGCCGGCCGGTCGGCTCGGACGGGCTGATCTCGCAGAACCTGTCCGCGCTGGTGGCTGGTCGCCCGCTGCGCAACGTCGTCGGGGGTCGAGTCGTCGGGGGGCCGGTCCCGCCGGAACCGGGGGCTGATCCCGCCGGAACCGGCCCGTACTACCCGATCCGCGCGGCTACTCGATCCGCGCGATCGGCGCCCCCTGTCTGACCGCCTCGTCCTCGGCGACGAGTAGGTGGACCGTCCCGGCCACCGGGGCCGTGATCTCGGCGTCGACCTTGTCCACCTGGACCTCGCCGAGGAGTTGACCGGCCGCGACGGTCTCCCCCTCGGCGACGTACCAGGTGGCCAGGACGCCCTCGGTGTCGGGCACGGACTCGTTCAGCGGCGGGAAGAGGACGTCGGTCATCCGAGCACCTTCCGAATGGCGGCCTCGATGCGGTCCTCCCGCGGCAGCGCCGCGTACTCCAGGTCGTGCGCGTACGGGATGGGGATGTCGGGCATGGCCACCCGCACGGGTGGCGCCTTGAGCAGCGTGGGATCGTGCTCGGCGACGGTCGCGACCACCTCGCCGGACAGGCCGAAGGAGAGGTAGTCCTCGTCGACGACGACGAGGCGGCCCGTCTTGCCCACCGACTCCAGGATCGCCTCACGGTCCAGCGGCACCAGTGAGCGCAGGTCGAGCACCTCGACGCCGATGCCCTCCCCGGCGAGCCGCTCGGCGACGTCGAGCGCGTGGTGCACCGAGAGCGAGAGCGTGACGACGGTGACGTCGGCCCCTGGGTGGACCACGTTGGCCTTGCCGATCGGGACGAGGTACTCCCCCTCGGGGACGACGTCGATCGAGCGGCGGTTCTTCGCCATCCACGGCAGCCCCATGATGCCCTTGTGGAACATGTAGACGACGGGGCTGTCGTCCCGGATCGCCGAGGCCATCAGGCCCTTGGCGTCCGCCGGGGTGGCCGGGACCACGACCTTCATGCCCGGCAGGTGGGCGAAGGTGCCCCACAGTGTCTGGGAGTGCTGCCCGCCGTCGGAGTACCCGCCGCCGACCGCCGTCGTGAGCACCATGGGTACCTTGACGTTGCCGCCGGAGAAGTAGTGGATCTTGGCCATGTGGTTGTAGAGCTGGTCCAGGCACACGCCCATGAAGTCCGCGAACATGAGCTCCACGATCGGGCGCATGCCCTCGGTGGCGGCGCCGATGCCCAGGCCGACGAACGCGGTCTCGGAGATCGGGGTGTCGATGATGCGGTCCTTGCCGAACTGCTCGAGCAGGCCGGTGGTGGAGGAGAAGATGCCGCCGTAGGCACCCACGTCCTCCCCGAGGTAGACGACCGAGTCGTCGCGCTCCATCTCCTGGGCGATGGCCTCGACCATGGCCTTGGACGTGTTGAGCCGGCGCGTGGCCGACTGGGTGGCGGTGTCGGTGAGTGTCATCGGATCTCCTCGGCGAAGACGTACTTCATGACGTCGGCGGGGTCGGGGACGGCGCCGCTCTTCGCGAACGCGACGGCGGCCTCGACGCGGTCGGTGGCCCGGTCCTTGACGCGGGCGACGGTGGCGTCGTCCAGGACGCCGGCCTCGCGGAGCCTGGCCTCGTAGCGCGGGATGGGGTCGAACGAGGCGACGTCGGCCAGCTCGGGGCGATACCCCTGGGCGTCCCCCTCGAAGTGGCCCCACAGGCGCAGGGTGGCGACCTCGATGAGGCTCGGCCCCTCCCCCGCCCGGGCACGGGCGACGGCGCGGCCGGCGGCGGCGTAGACGGCGTCGACGTCGTTGTCCTCCACCCGTTCGCCGGGGATGCCGTAGCCGGCGGCGCGGTCGGCGTTGGAGGTGACGGCCGTCGAGGCGGTGCGGGCCACCGAGATGCCCCACTCGTTGTCCTCGACGACGAACACGACCGGCAGCTTCCACAGGGCGGCGAGGTTGAGCGACTCGTGGAACGCGCCCTGGTTGGCGGAGCCCTCGCCACCGACGGCGACGGCGATCCCGCCGGTCCCGCGACGTGTGAAGGCGAAGGCCGCGCCCAGCGCGGGCGGGTAGCCCTCGCCGACGATGCCCGAGCAGGAGAAGTGCACGGCGGGGTCGAAGAGGTGCATGTGCCCGCCCCGGCCCCGGCCGAGGCCGTTCTCCCGGCCGAAGATCTCGGCGGTCATCGCGTCGAGGTCGACGCCGTGGGCGATGGCGAAGTGGTGCGGGCGGTGGGTCGCGCTGACGGCGTCGTCGCCGGTGAGGTGGGCGCAGACACCGGCGGCGACGGGCTCCTGCCCGGCGGAGAGGTGCATCTCGCCGGGGACCAGGCCCTTGCCGATGTCGAAACCGGGGCCCTTGTCCGCGTGGTACTCCCGCAGGATCGCCTCCTCGTAGGTGCGGGAGAGCACCATCGTCTCGTAGAGCCGGATCCGGACCTCGTCCGGCAGGTCGGGCGCCGGTGAACCGGCGTCGGTTCGGGCCGGGACGGGTGCCGGCTGGGACACATCGGTCGACATGGTTGCCTCCATTGGCGTGATGTCTGTGGCTTCCACCCTGCCACCGACCCGCGGTGGGACAAGGGCGAGATTCTCAGATGGTGATACGGGGGCCGCCCGGTCGAGGCGGGCCGTCGGCGAGGGCGACGAGCCGTGCGGCGCGGCGCAGCGCATCGGTCCGGGCGAGCACGGCCGGGCCGCGCCGGGCCGGGACCGAGACGGCCACCGCCTGCGCCGAGCCCGGCACGGGCACCGCCAGGCAGACCGTCCCGACGGCGTACTCCTCGTGGTCGACCGCCACGGCCCCGGCGTCGGCGAGCTCGCGCTCGAGCACCTGCCGGGAGGTCACCGTGCGCGGGGTGAGGTCCACGAGGGGGTGGGTCCGGAGGTACTCGCGCCGGTCCGGCTCGGGCAGGGAGGACAGGACCGCCTTGCCCAGGGCCGTGGCATGGGCGGCGTCGTGGAAGCCGACCCACAGGTCCACGCGGGGCGCGGCCGGGGAGTCGACGATCTCGACCAGGCGGATCTCGCCGTCGTCGAGGACGGAGAGGTAGGCGGCGGCGTGGAGCTCGTCGTGCAGCTGCTCCAGCACGCGGCGTACCCGGCGCGGTTGGGCCGTGCCGCCGGCGAGGGAGTCGACCCGGTCGCCGAGCTCGTACCCGGCGGGGGTGCGGACGAGGTAGCCCTCGTGGACCAGGGTGCGCAACAGGTGGTACGCGGTCGAGAGCGGGATGTCGACCGCGTGGGCGAGCTTCTTGGCAGGCACCGGTGCACCCGACGCCCCGACCGCGTCGAGCAGGTTCAGGGCGCGCACGACCGAGCCGATCAGGGTGGGCTGCGCTGCCATGGCGGACCTCCGCCCCCAGGATAGGCCGCCGTGGGGCCGTCGGGGCCGGACCCCGGCGTGGAGCGGGCCCGCGGCTCCTACACCGGCTCCCAGCGGGCGCCGCGCCGCCGGGCCACGGCCGGGCCGCTCACCTGGGCCAGGTCCTCGGCCCGGTGGTGGACACGAGCGGCGATCCCGTGGGCCTCGCGGTCGTCGGGCGCAGTGAACCGCACCGTGATCTCGGGCCGGCCCGCGACGATGCCGACATCCTTCGCCTCGACCGTCGCGGTCTCCGCGGCCGCCGCCGCGGCCGCGGGCAGCAGCCGCTCGGGGGAGACGCCCGGGTGGAGGCGGCCGATGGTCAGGCGCACGCGGTAGGAGGGCACGGCGTCATTCTCGCTCGCGCTCGGGCAGCAGCCCCGCCCGACGGCGTGTCGTCCGGTTGGCGTGCACGGACCATCGCGGCACCCAGCGGGCGAGCGCGGCAGAGGCCGCGGTGCCGAGTCCGGCGGTGACCCAGATCCCGGCCGCGAGGGAGCCGACCGCCGCCCCGGCGGCGACGACCAGCGGCCCCAGTGCGGCGCCGCCGTCCTGGAAGACGCGCCAGACGCCGAGGAACCGGGCCCGACCGGGGGCCGGCGCGACGTCGGCGCCGAGCGTCATGAGGATCCCGGAGCTCATGCCGTTGCCCAGGCCGAGCACGACGGCGGCCCAGGACATCCCGGCGACCGTCGTCGTGAACGGCAGGACGACCATGCCGACGCCCATCATGAGCATCGACGGCACCCCGATCCACAGCCGGCCCATCCGGTCCATGACCTTCCCGGCCGGGTAGAAGAGCAGCATGTCCACGGCCCCGGCGAGGCCGAACACCAAGGAGGTGGTGGCCGCGTCGAGGCCGAGGTGCTCGCCCCACAGCGGCAGCACCGTCTGCCGGGCGCCGCGGACCGCGCCGACCAGGAGCACCGCGATCCCGAGGGTCTGGAAGACCTTGCGGTGCTCGGCGAGCACCTGGAGGAGGGGCGGACCGGGGGCGGCCACGCGGGCCGCCCGACGCGCGGACCGCGCCGCCCGGCGGGTGGCGCGGGTGCCCCCGCCGTCCTCGCTCACCAGCGCGAGCGTCACCGTCGCCGCGGCCGCCGCCGCGGCACCGAGCCAGTACGCGCTGCGCACCGAGCCGGCGAGGATCAGGCCGGCGCCGACGAACGGGCCGAGGAAGATACCGATGCGGTGCACGCCCGCGAGCGTGGACAGCACCCGGGCCCGGCGCAGCGGCGGGGTGATCTCGGTGAGGTAGGAGTGCCGGGCCAGGTTGAACACCGAGGACGCCGCCCCGGTCCAGAGCACCGCCAGCCCGAGCGTGAGGAGGTTCGGCGCGAGCGCCGCGCCCGCGAAGGCCACGAGCGCGACGGCACCGGCGGTCATCATGGCCGCTCGGTCCCCGATGCGGGAGGCCAGCGCCCCGGCGGGGATGTCGGCGAGGATCTGGCCGACCGGCAGCAGCGCGGCGACCACGCCCGCGAGCGCGAGGCTCGCCCCGAGCCCCGTCGCGGTCGGGGCGATGATCGGCATCATGGCCCCGACCCCGACCTCGAACACGAGCGAGGGGAGGAAGGTGCCGAGCACCACGGTGCGGAGCGGGAACGTCGGGGCGTACCCCTGCGTGGGCGGGTGCTGGCTCATGGTTCACTCATCATGCCTCGGCACGGTTCACCGGGGCTTGCTAGCGTCGGAGGATGATCGGGGCGAGGGAGAGATGAGCGAGGCGAGCGAGATACGGACCGCCGTGATCGTCGAGGACGATGAGGACATCCAAGGTCTGATCGCCTCCGTGCTCGGTCAGGCGGGTTTCACGGTCCACACGGCGAGCACGGGGCTCGCCGGGGTAGAGCTGGTCCGCGAGACCGACCCGATGGTGGTGACCCTGGACCTCTCGCTGCCCGACATCGACGGCTTCGAGGTGGCCCGGCGGGTGCGCACCTTCTCGAGCACCTACATCGTCATGCTCACGGCGCGCGACGAGGAGATCGACACGCTGCTCGGCCTCGAGGCGGGGGCGGACGACTACCTGACCAAGCCGTTCCGACCCCGCGAGCTGCGCGCCCGTACCGAGGCGCTGCTGCGGCGGCCACGCGCGATCCGGCTACCGGGCATGGCGTCCGGCCCGTCCGCGCCGACCGCCTACACCCCGTCGGTGCCCGCGGAGGCCGCGACGCCCGGCTGGCCCGGGGTCCGGCGCGACGGGGTGCTGGCACACAACGCCCTGGTGCTGGACACTCCGGCGCGGCTGGCCGAGCTGGACGGTGAGCCCGTCCACCTCACCAAGAGCGAGTACCTCATCATCGAGGCACTGCTCGAGGCACCGCACCGGGTGCTCGCCAAGCCCGAGCTGGTCCGCCGGCTCTGGGGCGAGGACTACATCACCGGTGCCGCCGTGTCCGAGGCCGACACGCGGACCGTCGAGGTCCACGTCGCCAACCTGCGCCGGAAACTCGGGGACGACGCGGCGGCCCCTCGCTTCATCGAGACGGTCCGGGGGGTCGGCTACCGGCTCACGCCCGCCAGGTGAGCCGTCGACCGCAGGGCGGTCGCCGTCCTCGACGCGAGCTCCACCATCTCGGGGAGCAGGTCGCGCACCGGCTTGAAGTTCCCGTGCCGCAGCGAAGGTTCGGCCTGACGGGCCAGCTCCGCCAGGTCGGCCGCCCCCACCATCGCCGACGTGCTCTGCAGGCCGCGGAGCGAGACGAGCGCGCGGGCCGTGTCCTGCGCGGCCAGCGCGGCGCGCAGCAGGTAGAGGCGGTCGTCGAGGGTCGCCAGGTACCGGGCGACGAACTCCCGCGCACCCTGCGGCCCGGCCTGCTCGTCGAGCGCCCGCTGGGCCGTCCTGTCGATCACGATCTGCCCGCTCATCCCGCACTCCCCGTCACGTCCGGTACCGCCCGCCATCTCGACGGCATCCGCCACAGCCTCCGCGTCCTGTCCGATCTCACTTCACCAGCGACTGCCGGACCACGCTCCGGTTTTCCGGGTGAGGGCGTGATGAAGTCCCGTCCTCACCCTCGGGGGTGAGGGGTGAGGTGGGGGTGAGTCGGCGGGTTCGGCGCCGGAACCACGTGAGCGGGAGCAGCGCGATCAGGGCGGAGAGCGTCAGGATCACGCCGGGTTGGTCGACGACACCGAGCTCCCCCGCCGGGACGGACGCCGTGGCCTGCCCGTTCCCGGCGTGGCCGGTCCCGCCCCGTGCTGCCCCGCCGCCGCCGGCGGCGGGGCCGGAGAGCCCCTCCGGGCCCGCGCTGCTCGTGCCCACGCCGGAGGCGGGGACACCGGCCGGCTGGGCTTCGTCGATCCCGGCGGGGTCCGCGCCGACCGCGCCGGGACCCGCGGGGGCACAGGCCGTGGGCACCCCGCCCACGGCCCCGGCGGTCAGGGCGAGCACCGGGGCGGCGACGCCACCGAGGACCCGGACGACATCCGACGCGACGCGGGCGCCGGAGACGGCCGTGATCCGGTACGTCCCGTCCACCACCGGCCAGTCGAACGTGCCGGCCTTGCCGGTGGTCTTCGGGTTGGCGTGCCCGTCGACGAGGACGGGGTCGCACACGGGCGCGAAGGCACCGGCGCCCTGCGCCTCGATCAGCACCGTCGCCCCGGGGGCGGGTGCACCGTCCAGCGTGACCACGCCCTCGATCAGTCCGGTCCCCGCCGGCTGCACGCGCACCACCACCTCGGGCATGGCGAGCGTCGCGCCCTGCAGCGTCCGGCCCACCGCCCCGGGTCCGAACGCCACGTCCAGGGAGACCCGTACCGTCGCCTCCCCGTCGAGGGCGACGACGGTGCTGTCGCCCAGCACGGCCCCGCCGTCGACGTCGACGCCGAGGTGGGTCACCAGGACGGAGGCCGGCAACGACTCGGTGGCCCGCGCACTCAGCGCCGCGACCGCGGGCTCGTCGGCGTGCACGCCCACGTCCGCCGAGTAGGTCAGCACCGCACCCGGCACCAGACGATAGGTGTCGAGGTCGACCTCGGTGCCGTTCACGGTCCAGGTGCCATCCGGCGCGGCGAGCTGGATCCGCAGGTCGCCGAGCCGGCCGAGCTCGATCGGCTCCCGCTGCCCGGCGCGGCTGACGCTCGCGACGGCGTCCCGGACCCTGGGTGCGTCCGGTCCGTCGGTGAGCGGCGCCGGGCCGGCCCCGGCCAGCAGCGCGACGCCGAGCGTGCCGACCCCCAGCGCGCCGGCCACCCCGCCCCAGGACCCGGGAGCGTTCCCGCCGAGGTCGGTCATGCCGGGGCTGCCACGGGCAGCTCGGCGACCCGGACACGATTCCCGCCGGCGGACAGCGCCTCGCCGACGGCGGCCTCGGCGCCGGCGCGCAGCGCCGCGAGGGAGTACCCGTGCACCGAGCTCGAGGCGAGGCCCACGCTGATGGTCAGGCGCAGGTGCCCGCCGGTGACGTCCAGCGGCGTGTCGATGAGGGCCTTGCGCAGGGTGGTCGCCCACCGGTGCCCGTCGGAGGCCTGCATGGCCGGCAGGAGGACCTCGAAGCCGTGAGTGGTGGTGAGCCCGAGGACGGCCCCCGCCGGCTCGAGCATCGCGGTGATCTCACCGGCGGTCGCGAGCGCTACCGCCCCCGCGCCGCGCCCGAAGGCGACGTCGATGGCGGCGACGTCCTCGGGTTCGATCCGCGCCAGGGTCACGGTGTGCCCCATCCGGTCGCTCTCCGCCAGCACCTGTCTGGCGCGGACCGCGAACGCATGGGGCAGGCGCGCCCCGGTGAGCCAGTCGAAACGCTCGGTGCCGGCGTCGGGGGTGTGTGCCGAGCGGAGCATCACCATGCCGAAGGCTGCGGCGATGAACGCGAGCCCGGTCAGCAGGGCGGTCACCGTGGAGCCGGCGAGAGCGTGGTAGACCTCCGACGTCGGTCCCACCGTGAGGTAGAGGGCGAGGCGGAAGAGCGAGTAGGCGCCGAGCAGGAACATCGCGGTGCCCAGCACCGGGCCACCGCGGCGGGTGCGCAGGCTGCCCCGGGACACCAGGACCCCGGTGCCCACCGCGGCGGCGGCCACCGCGACCAGCAGCACCGGGAGGCTCGTGTGGAGCGCCGCGTCCGGCCCGAGCAGGACGACCACCAGCGCGACCGGCACGGCCGGGGCCACGGCCAACCAGGTGAACGGGTTCCGCCCCTCGGCGGCGCGCGCCCCGCTCCACACGGAGCCGACGGCCGTCACCAGGCCGGCATGGTGGAAGGCCAGGGTCCACGCCGAGGGGTGGAGGCTCCAGAAGACCCCGGCGAGGCTGGCGCCGACGGCACTCATGAGGGCCAGGGCCCACATCTGGTCGGAGGTGTCACGGCGTCGGCCCCAGGAGTCGGCGATGAACAGGACGCCGCTCAGCAGGACCGCGGATCCCACGAGCATCTCGATCTCCGCGAGCTCGATGTTCACGAGGCCGCCCTGCCGGAGACGGGGAGGCTGACGACCATCGTCGTCCCCACGCCGATCTTGCTGCTGCGCACCTCGATGGTGCCGTGGTGCGTCTGGACGATGCCGCGGCTGATGTTCAGCCCCAGGCCCATGCCGGAGACGGAGGACTTCCGCACGGCGTCCGCCCGGTAGAAGCGGTCGAAGATCTTGTCCTGCTCGGACTCCGCGATGCCGATACCGTCGTCGCGGACCTCGAGGCGGACGGCGTCGTCGTCGCACTCGACACCGATCTCGATGTGTCCACCCTTCTTGGAGTACTTCACGGCGTTGGTGACGAGGTTCTCCACGACCTGGGTCAGGCGTGCCCGGTCGGCCCAGACCGGGCACGCCCGCTCGCCGTGGCTGCCCATGGTCAGGCCCGCACGCTCCACCCGCAGCGCCTGGTTCTCCATGACCTCGGCGATGACGTCGCGCAGGTCGAACTCCTCGCGTCCGAGCTCGATGCTGCCGCGGCGGGTGTGGGCCGCGGTCAGCATGTTCGAGATCACGCCGAGGAGGCGCTCGGCGTTGCGTTCGGCGATCTTGAGCTGGTCCCGCAGGTCCGGCGGGGTCCGGTCGTCGTCGATCGTCAGCTCGAGGTAGCCGAGGATCGAGGTCAGTGGGGTGCGGAGCTCGTGCGTGACGGAGGAGACGAAGTCCTCGAGCTGGTTGAGGGCGTGCAGCTCGGCGGTGAGGTCGTGGGCGGCGATCACGGCGCCGGTGATGCCGCCGTCACCGTCCCGCAGCTGCCTGACCGTGGTCCGCTGCGCGATGCGCTCGTGCTCGCCCCGCTCCCACCACAGCAGCTCGGCGGTCATCGCCTCGCCGTGGACCGCCTTGGTGAACGGCTCCTCCTCCACGAGGAGGGCGGTGACGCCGTCGGAGCGGTACCCGCGGTGCTCGGGCGGCAGGTCGTCGATGGTGTCCCCGACGGCGAGGCTGCCGTTCCAGGTCTGGTTGTGCGCCCGGTTGACCATGTTGATGCGGCCGGTCTCGTCGAGCGCGATGACGTCGACGTCGATGGTGTTGAGGATGGTGGCGAACATCTGCTCCCGGCGGCGTGAATCGTCGAGCGTCTCCGCGAGGAGGACGCTCTGCCGGGAGATCAGCGCCTGGCGGGCCGCCGAGAGCCGCTCCGTGACGTTGAGGTAGAGGCCCGTGGCCGCGAGGATGACCGGGAGCAGGATGAACGTCGGGATGTCGAACACCGCGGCCGGCTGGTCGGCGAGCATGGTCCCGACCCAGATCGCGGCGGTGCCGCCGGCGACGGAGGCGATGATGCCGCCGGTGCCGAAGGCGGTGGACATCCACAGCACCGGCAGGATGAGGATGGCGCCGACCCGGAGCCCGCCGGACTCCAGGAACCCGACCGCGACGATGTCCAGGATGGGCACCGCTGCCGCCCACCGGGGGGCCGCGCGGTGCCAGGGGACGGTGAGGGCCAGCGTGATGGCCACCAGGGCGATGGCGACCCCGCCGACCACCCGCGTCTCGGCGAACACCGCCGGCCGGCTGAGGAGGTAGGAGACCACCAGGAGCAGGAGGACAGCCGCGAAGGGCAGCTGCCGGGTGAGCACCGGCTGGTGCATCGAGAGCGTGACGTCCGGTATGTACGGCGTGTACTCGCGGACCGGCCCCGGGACCGGCCACTGTCCGCGCCGCTCGTGGCCGGGGCGGCTGGCCGGGGTCTCCGGGGCCATCAGGTCCCCTCGCGGCGTGCGGCGGCGATCCGGCGGGCGCGCCGGGTGTCGGGCAGCGGTTCCTCAGCGGGTAAAGCGGGTGCGGCAGGCTCAGCGGGTGCAGCTGGCTCAGCAGGTGCAGCCGGCTCTACGGGTGCGGTGGGTGCGGCGTTGCGGGTCCGGGTGAACCGCACGAGCTGGACGACGGCGAACGCGATGAGGGCGAGGGCGACGGCCGTGACGCCGACGTTCTTCTGCTGGTTGCTGAGCAGGTTGGCGACGTGGCCGACGTAGGGGACGTAGTACCGGACGACGCCGCGCACCTGCTTGGCCGCGATCGGATCATCGGCGGCGCTGTTGGCGTCGCCCCTGGTGGTCAGCGTCACCGTGCCGTCCGAGCTGAAGGCCCGGGAGATGACGCGATGGGTGACCAGGGTGGGGTCGCCCGGCAGCGGCATGAACGTGACGACCTCACCGAGCTGGATGTCGGCCACCGCGTCGACGTTTGCGACGGGGACGACGACGACCTGGCTCCCCGCCGGGATGGCGGGCTCCATCGATCCGGAGAGCACCGTCAGCGGGGTCCACCCCATCACCCGCGGCACGACGACCACCGCCAGCAGGACGAAGATGACCACCGCCACGACCGCCGCCTCCAGGACCCTGCCGACGGCGCGCAGCACCCGGATCATCGACCTGCCGCCGGGGTCGTCACCTTCTCGTCCGTCACCACACCCGACTCATCGGCCTGAGCGCCGGGAACTTCAGTGTTGTCGGCAGTGCTGAACGTCTCGGTGGCGTCGGACGCCCGGTTCTCGGCGGCGGCGGTCCGGTCGCCGGACCTGGTGGTCGCGGGGGCGACGTCGGGAGCCACGTCCGTCGCCGGCGCGGCCGGTGCCTCGGCAGCGAGGCTGGGCGTCGGGTCGGCGGTGGGGGTGGGCGTGGGGTCGGCCACCCCGGTCGTCGTCGTGTCCGCCGCGAGCGCACCCGGTACGGCGGCGGCGGCGCGGGCCTCGCGGTCCGCGTCCTCGCCGGTCTGCTCGTGGCCGCTCGGCTCATCCCGATCGTTTCCGGTGGACTCGTCGTCGCTCGACGACGGTTCCTCGTCCCCGCCGGTCACCCCGTAGGACGCGACGCCGGATCCGGCCGCGGTCCACCCCGCCGGGTGGGAATCGGCGGCGACCGACAGCGTGACGGTCACGTCGTGATCCGCCATCCACCGGTCGAGGCTGCCGTTCATGACCTCGATGCACACCTTCGCGGAGGCTCCGGCCGACAGGGGCGAGCTCTGGGAACTGATGAACTCGGTCGCCTCGTCCAGGCCGGCGTGTCCTTTGGCGATCTCGCGGGTGCAATCGCCACCCGCACCCATGGCACTGACCTTGATCAACGAGTTCTTGTGGTCCCAGCCCTTGCCGGGCCCTCCGTGGTCCAAGGCCCGGCCCTCGGCGCCCCGGACGTCGAAGCTCAGTGAGGCCACCGACCAGTCCAGGAGGGTTCGAGCCGAGGTGTTCGTGACGGTGAACGTGCCGTCAGGCTTCCCGGTGACGGTGATTCCGGGACTGTCGGCCTGGATGGTCGACAGCGCGAGCGTGGCCGAGTCCTGCCAGCGCGCCATCGTCGTGCCGGACGGTGCGACGACGACGGTGAGCAGCGCGAGCCCCAGGATCGCCAGGACCGACCGGCCGCCGGACCGGCGGGAGCGTGACCGGCGGGCCGGCGCGAGGATGCCGGACGTGCGGCGGCGAGCACCCGCCCGGTGCCGTGCACCGGGCGAGGCGCTCACCTCCGCGCGTGCCATGACTCGCCCTTCGCTATCGAGATGATGGTGACCGACCGAGGATCAACGCTCGATCAGAGCACCTGCTCGAGCGTGACGGCCAGCTTTCCGAGGTTCAGGCTTTCGCCCTGACCAGCGAGGTTCTCCGTGGAGTCGTTGAACGTGATCGTTGCCGCCACCGTGTAGGTACCAGTCCCGACGCCTTCGATCTGGAGCTGCCCATCGGCAGCGGAGTCCCCGTCGACGATCGTCGTGGTGGAGGTGCCCGGCCCCTCCACCGCAACCTGGGACGTCAGGTACTGCGCGAGCCCATGGTCGCCGATGTCACCGATGTTGGTGGTGATCTTCGCGTTCAGGTTGTCCCCCTCCACCTTCACCGGGATCTTCACGGTGTAGGTGATGGTGTCGCCGGGCACGATCTTGTAGGCCGCGATGTCCGGGATCTTGACGCCCGCGTCGGTCCACGTGCCGGTCAAGGCACCGTCGATCTTCAGGGACCCGGACCGGATCGTCCCGGGTTCCACCGTCTTGGAGTCGGACCACGCCGCGAAGGTGCCACCACCGCTGGTCAGCAGCGCGACACCGAGGACGCCGGCCGCGCCGCCGGCGACGAGGCTGGTGGTCGTTGCGGACAGTTTGCTGAATGCCATGGGGTTCGGGGTCCTTCGAGGTCAGAGGTTGTCGGTCTTCCCTCGACGACGCCCCCCGGTCATCGACGATGACCATCACGTTGGTCCCCCACCCTCAAGCCCACGATCAAGATGCGCGGTCTTCGGCTCAGGAATCCTCAGCATCGGC
>NZ_JBTSDU010000013.1:0-39747 GCF_054605595.1 Georgenia sp.
GTCGCCGACGTCGCCTTCGGCTACGGCAACCCCGGCGACGAGACCTTCGTCGGGGACTGGGACGGCAACGGCACCGACACCTTCACGCTCTACCGCATGTGACCGTCAGCGGCCGAGCACGGCCGGCGCCGCCGCCTCCCACCGCTCCTGCCACGGGCCGATCGGGGCGACGCCGACAGCCCGGAGCGCGTCGTGCCCCAGGACGGAGTAGGCAGGGCGGGGGGCGGGGCGCGTGAACTCAGCCGACGTCGTTGGCAGGACCATCGCGGGGTCCTTGCCCAGGGCCGCCGCGATGCTCCGGGTGAAGCCGTGCCAGGAGGTGCTGCCCGACGACGTCGCGTGGTACGTCCCGCTGGGGGCGGACGCGCTGACGAGGCGGACGACCAGGTCCGCGACGTCGGCGGTCCAGGTCGGTTGACCGACCTGGTCGTCGACCACCCGCAGCTCGGTCCGTTCGGCGGCGAGGCGCGCCATGGTCTTGGGGAAGCACGACCCGTGCTCGCCGTACAGCCACGCCGTCCGCAGCACGAGATGGTCGTCGACGCCGGCACGCACCGCCCACTCCCCCGCCGCCTTGGTGCGGCCGTAGGCGGACCGCGGCCGCATCGGGGTGTCCTCCCCGTACGGCCGGTCGGCCGCGCCGTCGAAGACGTAGTCGGTGGAGATCTGGACGAGGCGTGCCCCCGAGGCGTGGCACGCCCGGGCGAGGAGCTGCGGGCCGACCGCGTTGACCGCGAAGGCCCGCCCCTCGTCGGTCTCCGCGGCGTCGACGGCGGTGTACGCCGCGCAGTTGACCACGACGTCGACGCTGTCGACGGCGCCGTCGACAGCAGCCTGGTCCGTGTTGTCGAGCACGACGCTGCCCACCGAGCGCACGTCCTGCCCGTCGAGCCGAGCCACCAGGTCGCGGCCCAGCATGCCGGTGCCGCCGACCACCAACCAGCGGGTCATTCGGGACCTCCCGAGCTCGTCGGCACGTCGTGCCGCGGCAGGGGCCGGAAGGCGTGGCTCAACAAGGCCCGCGCCGTCGCCGGCCGGCGCGCCGCCACGGCGGAGGGCACGAGCGTGAGGGCGTGCGCCCGGGAGGTGAGGTGGAGGCGGGCCGCCCGTTCCGCCCGACGCCACCCGCGCCGGCGGAACAGGCCCGCGGCGAGCATGAAGTACTCCCGCTCCCCGGTGAACTTCGCGGCGCCGAGCAGTGCAGCGGAGGAGGCGCTGCTGGTGTGCCGCCGGTACGCGAAGCAGACCGTGGGCTCGTACCACAGGGTCCCGCCGGCTAGCACGATGTCGATCTCGAGCGCCAGGTCCTGGATGACCGCCAGCCCCTCCCGGAACGGCACGGCCTGGAGGGTCTCGCGCCGGAAGGCCAGCGAGGGCCAGTAGAGCCAGTCGCCGTGCAGCAGGGTGGTAGCCAGCCGCTCCCCCGAGAGCAGCATCGGCCCAGCCCCCCGCGGCCGGACCACGTGCTGCTTCACCCAGTCCGCCAGCGTCGCTGAGTCGGCCCCGGTCTCGTCGATGACCCGGACCCCGGGCTGGATGACGTCGACGTCCGGGTGGGCCGCGTGCACCGCGACGATCGTCGAGACGTAGTCGGGGAGCAGCACGTCGTCGTACCCCATGATCACGACCCGGTCCTGGGTGGCGAGCTCGGCGCAGCGGGCGAAGTTCCCCGTGATGCCCAGGTTCTTCTCGTTGCGCAGGTAAGTGACGCGGTCGTCACCGAGGGCCGCGACGCGCTCCCCCACCGTCTCGTCCGGGTAGCAGTCGTCGACGACGGTGAGCCGCCAGTCGCCGCTGTCCTGGCGGCGCACGCTCTCGATGGCCAGCAGGAGGACCTCCGGGTCACCGTAGAACGGCACGAATATGTCCAGCAGCACCGGAGCCCTCAGTCCTCTCACATCCAGCAGATCGTGGGCGCCCGTGGGGTGCCCGGCCCCACAGTACCCAGCGGTCGGGCGCGGCTACTATCGAGGTTCCCTCACCTGGAGTGCACATGAGCGAACCTGCCGCGGCGGCCACCGGCCGCCGTGTCGGCCGTGCCGACGGGGCAGGGGTCGCGACCGCCGCGGCGATCGCCGCGCTGGCCGGTCTCGCCGTCCAGGTCATGGCGGCCCGCCAACTCACCCCGGCGCAGAACGCCGACTTCCTGGCGTTCTGGTCCCTGTTGTTCGCCGGGTACGCGGTCGCCACCGGGCTCCAGAACGAGACGACGCGGTCCGTGCGGGCAGCGATGCTGGCGCCCGGCATCGAGCCGGGGCGCCCCCGGGTCATGGTCGTCGCCGTCGCCGTCGGCCTGGCCGGTGCACTGGTCATGGCCCTCGTGGCGGGCATCGGCGGCGAACGCATCCTCCACACCGACGCCGGTGCCGCCGCTGCGCTGCTCGCGGCGGGCATGATCGGCGCGGCCGGTAACGGCGGCACCACGGGCAGCCTCGCCGGGCGTGGCAGCTGGCGCCTGTTCGCCTTCTTCTCCGCCGTGGAGCCACTGGTCCGCCTCGTCCTGGTCGCCGCCGCCGTGCTCGCGGGTGCGGGCCTCCTGGGTCTGGAGGCGGCCACCGCGGCTGCCGGGGTGACGTGGCTGGTGCTGACGCTGCTGCTGCCGCGCGCCCGCACGGTGTGGTCCCTGCGCGCGGACTCCGGTCACTCCCGCTACGCCGCGCGCCTGCTGGGGGCGATGGCGGGCGCGGGCGCCAACGGCATCCTCATGGTGGGCTTCCCCACCCTCGTCAAGGTGACCACCGACGCGGCGGTGTACGCGGGCGCCGCCCCCCTCATCCTCGCCGTGTCGATGACCCGGGCCCCGCTGCTCATCCCGCTCAACGCCTTCCAGGGTGTGGTCATCACCCAGGTGGTCGAGGCACCCCGGCGGACGACCCGCACGCTGGTCAAGGCGTCCGGGCTCATCCTCGCGGTCGCGGCCGGGGGCGCCGCCCTCGCCGCCGCCGTCGGCCCGTGGCTCATGGAGCTCGTCTTCGGCGACGGCTACCGCGTGGCCGGCCCCGTGCTGGCCGCCCTGACGTTCGCCGCCGGCGTGCTCGCGGTGCTCGTCCTCGCCGGCGCGACCACGCTGGCGCTGCGCCGGCACGTCGCCTACGTCGTGGGGTGGTCGGTGGCCGTGGTGCTCTCGCTGGCGATGCTCCTCCTGCCGCTGGGGCTCGAGGCCCGCGTCGTCATCAGCCTGGTCGTCGGGCCGCTGAGCGGGATCGCGGTGCACGTCGGCGCCATCCGCGGCGCCGTCGGGCGCAGCGTCTAGACTCCCCACGTGCCCCGCCCTGCCGACCGTAGGCCCGTGATCGCATGACCGCGCCACGGACGAGCGTGGTCATCCCGCTGTACAACGGCGCCGGCAGCATCGCCGACGCGATCGCCAGCGTGCTGCGGCAGACGGACCAGGACTTCGAGATCGTGGTGGTCGACGACGGCTCCTCCGACGGGTCCGCGGCAGTGGTCGCCGCCGTCGACGACCCCCGCGTCCGGCTCCTCGAGCACGAGCGCAACCGTGGCGTCGCCGCCGCCCGCAACACCGCCGTGGCGGCGGCCCGCGGCACGCGCATCGCCTTCCTCGACGCCGACGACACACTCGACCCGACCTACCTCGAGTCGGTCGGTGCGGCCATGACGGGCGACGTCGACCTCGTCGTCGCCGGGCACGCGATGGTGCACGCGGACGGCACCCGGATCCCCGTCTCCCCGGGCACCCCCGGGGTGTACCCACGCCGGGTGGCCACCGTGCGCGCCATGCAGGACCGCATCGCGGGGCTGGCCGGCGGCACGGTGGTCGACCGGGCGATCGCGAGCCGCGTCCCGTTCCCCGAGGGTCTGCGCCGTTACGAGGACCTGGCCACGACCGTCGCCTACCACTCCTTCTCCCGAGCTACGGCGGTCCTGCCCGAGCCGCTCTACCTGTACCGCGTCAGCGACCAGTCCGCGACGTGGGGGCGCCCCGCGACACCCGACGAGGTCGAGCGCGCCATGGAGCACGCCGCTCGGATGCTGAACCCGGAGGTGGACGGGCCGGACGTCCGCGCCGCGCTGCGCAGCCTGCGCGTCCTCTCGCTGCTCGTCTGCGCCCAGAGCGCGATGACGGCACCGCAGGTCTCGGCGCGCGACCGGGCCGCGGTGCGGGAGGCCGCCCGACACCTGCACACCGGCGACATGCTCGCCACCGCACGGGCACGCCCCGACTACGCCGCCGCCGCGCTCCTGCTCAAGGCCGCCCCCGCCGTGTACCGCGTCGTGTACCGCCGATACGCTCGACGCCGGTACGCCCTCTAGCCCAGCCACCCCACACGGACGGAGATCCCCTCGCACATGCCATCCGACCACGACCTGCTCGTCATCGTCCCCGCCTGGAACGAGGAGATCCCGCTCCCGGGCGTCGTGGCCGAGCTGCGCGAGAAGGTGCCGGGAGCCGACGTCCTCGTCGTCGACGACGGCTCCACCGACGCGACGGCCGCCGTGGCCACCGCCGCCGGGGCGAAGGTGCTGCAGTTGCCGCTGAACCTCGGGGTGGGAGGCGCCATGCGGGCGGGTTACCTCTACGCCAACCGGAAGGGCTACCGCCGCACGGTCCAGGTGGATGCCGACGGTCAGCACGACCCGGCCGAGATCCCCCGCCTCCTGGAGGCCCTGGACACCGAGGAGGCCGACGTCGTCATCGGTGCCCGTTTCGCGGGTGCCGGGAACTACGAGGCCCGGGGGCCGCGGCGGTGGAGCATGAAGTTCCTCGCCACCGTGCTGAGCTGGGTCACGCACACCCGCCTGACCGACGCGACGTCCGGCTTCAAAGCCTGCTCGCGCCGCGGCGTCGAGCTCTTCTCGCGCGACTACCCGGCCGAGTACCTGGGGGACACGGTGGAGGCGCTCGTGATCGCGGCCCGGAACGGCCTGAAGGTGAGGCAGGTGCCGGTGTCGATGCGGCCCCGCTCGGGTGGGACGCCCTCGCACTCCCCGCTGAAGGCGGGCATCTTCCTCATGCGCGCCCTGCTGGCCCTGGCCGTGGCGCTCACGCGGCCCAGCCAGGAAAGGTCTGATGTCTCATGAGCCTGTACCAAGCACTCCCGGTGTTGGCCGCGCTGTTCTTCATCGGCTACCTCCTGCACCTGCTGAGGGCGCGGCGTATCCGGGAGAAGTACGTCACGCTCTGGCTCGTCCTCGGTGCCGTGGTGCTCGTGCTGAGCATCTTCCCGCGGATCGCCTTCCGGGTCGCCGATGCCCTGGGCTTCCAGGCACCCTCCAACATGCTCCTGGCTGCCGCCGTCCTGGTGCTGCTCCTCGTGAGCGTGCATCTGAGCTCGGAGCTGTCCTCCGTGGAGGAGCAGCGCCGCACGATCGCCGAGGAGATCGCGCTGGCCCGCCTCGAGATCGAGGAGCTTCGCCAGGAGATCACGCCTCGCGACGGCACCACGCCTGGTGACGGCACCACGCCTCGCGACGAGACCGCACCATGACCGGTAGGCGGCACCGGGCCGCCGAGCCGCCGAGCCGACGAGGAGCCCGACCCTGATGGAATTCCGAGAGCTGGCCATCCCCGGCGCGTGGGAGATCACCCCGCGTCAGCACGGCGACCCCCGGGGCGTGTTTCTCGAGTGGTTCAGGCAGACCGCCTTCGTGGCGGCCGTCGGCCACCCGTTCCACCCGAAGCAGGCCAACGCCTCCGTCTCCGCGGCCGGTGTGCTCCGCGGTATCCATTTCGCCGACGTACCGCCCTCGCAGGCGAAGTACGTCACCTGCCCGCAGGGTGCGGTGCTCGACGTCGTCGTCGACATCCGGGTGGGCTCCCCGACGTTCGGCGCCTGGGACACCGTCCTGCTCGACGACGTCGACCGGCGGGCCGTCTACCTCTCGGAAGGACTCGGGCACGCGTTCTGCTCGTTGGAGGACGGCTCGACCGTGATGTACCTGTGCTCCGAGCCGTACGCCCCCACTCGGGAGCACGGCATCCACCCGCTGTCGGAGGAGCTGGCGATCGCGTGGCCCACCACCGACCGTGCCGGCCGGCCGCTGACGGTGCAGCTCTCCGACAAGGACGCGGCGGCTCCCACCTTCCGGGAGGCGGCGGGCCAGGGGCTCCTGCCGACCTACGCGGCCGCGACGGTCTTCACCGACGCGCTCCGGCGAGGCTGAGCGGCCGGACGCCCGCGGCGGCCGCCCGCCACATCACCGGGTCACGCCGAGCGTCGCGGTGCCGTTCGCGTCCCAGTCGCCGACGACCGTGCGGTCCGTAGCGTTGCCGTAGTCGAACACCACCTCCGCGATGCCCGAGGACAGCGAGTTGCGGATGTGGTACCGGATCCCCCGGCGGACCGCGAAGCTGTCCCCGCGGGCGCCGTCCCAGTCCCCCACGAGGATGACGTCCCCGGGGTCGCCGTAGTAGAACGCACGGTCCGCGTATCCCGATGTGAGCGTGTTGCGGATGTGGAACTGGTTCGCCCGGCGGACCGCGAAGGTGTCGGCGCCGTTCCCGTCCCAGTCCCCCACGAGGATCTTGTCGCCAGGGTCACCGTAGTAGATGACCCGGTCGGCCTCGCCGCTCGTCATGGAGTTGCGGATGTGGAACTGGTTCCCGCGACGGACGGCGAACGTGTCCGTGCCGTTGCCGTCCCAGTCCCCCACGTAGATCTCGTCGCCCGGGTCGCCGTAGTAGACGACGCGCGTGGCGGCGAGGTTCGCGTTCTGGTCCGTGACGACGAACCGGTTCCCCAGGCGGGCAGCCAGCGTGTCACGCCCGTCCCCGTTCCAGTCGCCCACGATGATCTCGGCACCTTTCGCGCCGAAGCGGAAGTTGACGTCCGAGTACCCGCTGAACCGGTTGTTGAGGTAGATCCGCTGGCCCATGAGGTTGTCCACCGCGCTGGAGAGCGAGGCGAGCCGGCCGTAGATGTCGTCACCCGGGCACGTGGTCCGGGTGATGTTGGCGACGTCGCGGTGGCCGAAGATGCGCGGCAGGTTGCTTCCGGCGGGCACGTAGTTGGTACCGGGCGCGATGATCCCGCTCGGCGACCACACGTCGATACCGGTGTCGGCGAACCGCCACGCGATGACCTGTGCCATGCGGTCGAGGATGACCTGCGGGGCGTTCACCTTGGTGAAATCGCCCATGGCCGCGATGCCGAGGGTGCCCGTGTTGAAGCCGCCCGCATGCGCCCCGACGATCATCGTGCCCGCGGGGGCGGACAGCGACCCGGCCCTGCCCTCGAAGATCTGGCCGTACTTGTCGACGAGGAAGTTGTAGCCGATGTCGCCCCAGTCACGCGTCACGGCGTGGTAGTAGTAGATGCCCCGGACGATGCCGGGTGACTGGGCCGCGGTGTAGGCGTTCTGGCCCGCCGTGTGGTGGACGATCGCCGCCTTGAGCGTGGCCGGCTTCGGGGTCCAGGTCATGATCGAGCTGTCCGCCCCCCAGCCGGCGCGGGTGATGATGTTCGGCCTCGGGGCCACCGCGGAGAGCACACCTCCGGTGAGGGCCGCCGGCATCGCCGTCGTCGCGGGGGTCGCGGTTGTGGGCACAGCGGTCGTTCCCGATGTCGGTGCCGTGGTCACCTGGCTCACGGGCGCCACCACCGCTTCCTGCGGGCCGGCGGCGACCGCCACGAACGTGCTCGCCGCCACGCCGAGCTCGGCGAAGTTCGCATCGGCGTTGAACGCCACCGGGTCGGCGACGTCCGCGGGTGCGTCCTCCTCCGGCAGGTAGGTGACCTCGCCACCCTCCTCCGTCACGACCTCCGCGGACTCTGCGGGGTTGCTCGGCATGAGGCTGAGCTGCAGGTTCTCGGGCAGTGTGCCCTCCGGGCCGCTCACCTGGACCTGGACGGCCGTGGCCCCTCCGGCCACGTACGGGTCCGTCCCCACGGTGCCCGTGGAGACGTCCTCGGCGGACTCCACCTCGGCTTCGGTCCACTCCAGCCACTCGCCGTCCTGCATGGCGCGGATGAACACGTGGAGGCCGCCCTGGGAGGGGCCCTCGTCCCACGTGACACCGGCGACGAAGAACTCCGGCGTCTCCATAGGAGGCGTGAGGAGGAGGACGTCTGCCGCCTCAGCCGCGGTGACCGCCGTGGTGGCGGGGAGGAGCACCGGTCGGCTCGCCGACATCGGACCACCGCTCCCGGCGCCCGCGGTCCGCACGACCAGCTCGGTGGCCGCCTGGTCGGTCGGCACCTCCGCATGCTCCAGCCGTTCCAGGCCGTCGAGGGCGATCCGGGTGGGTTCGCTCGCCACGCCCGTGAGCCCGACCACTGTCACCGGGGACGGGTCCGGCGCCGTCTCGACCGCGGAGGTCTGCGGCGTCGTCTCCACTCCGGCGGTCTGCGACGGGGCCCCAGCGACACTCGTGCCGACCAGGGAAACAATGACCAAGGAAATGCCAAGGGGGTGCCATGCCATGCGAATTACTCATTCCGAACGGTTATCGGTTGGGGGAAGTGCACCGATCCGGACACCGAAGCGTCCAAGGAAGAACGTACCCTGATTGCCGCAAGAAGGCCCGCAATACGGTCGAGACGGCGCGGGAGATCGAACACACCGACACGGAGCACGGAGCACGGAGCACGGAGCACGGAGATTAGTCTGGGCGGGTACTTGTAGGCCCAGCCGCCGCGAGGCGGCCGAACGAGGGAGAGGCCGTGCGGCTGCTCGTCACCGGGGGCGCTGGTTTCATCGGCGCGAACTTCGTCCACCAGACCATCGAGGAGCGACCCGAGGCCCACGTCACGGTGCTCGACAAGCTCACCTACGCCGGCAACGCGGGCTCGCTCGCCGATCTCGCCAACGTGCGGCTGGTGGAGGGCGACATCGCGGACCGTGACACCGTCGACCCCTTGGTCGCCGAGGCGGACACCGTGGTCCACTTCGCCGCGGAGTCGCACAACGACAACTCGCTGCTCGACCCGTCCCCCTTCGTGCACACCAACCTCGTCGGCACCTTCACCCTGCTGGAGGCGGTCCGTCGGCACGGCACCCGTTTCCACCACATCTCCACCGACGAGGTCTACGGTGATCTCGCGCTCGATGACCCGGCGCGGTTCACCGAGATCACCCCGTACAACCCCTCCAGCCCTTACTCCTCGACCAAGGCCGGCTCGGACCTCCTCGTGCGCGCCTGGGTGCGGTCCTTCGGCATCGCCGCGACGATCTCGAACTGCTCGAACAACTACGGGCCGTACCAGCACATCGAGAAGTTCATCCCCCGCCAGATCACCAACCTCATCGACGGCGTCCGGCCCAAGCTCTACGGTGCCGGCCAGAACGTGCGCGACTGGATCCACGTCCGGGACCACAACCGTGCGGTGTGGACGATCATCGACAAGGGCCGGATCGGCGAGACGTACCTCATCGGCGCGGACGGGGAGAAGAACAACAAGGAGGTCGTCGAGCTCGTTCTTGAACTCATGGGGCACGATCCCCAGGATTACGAGAACGTGACGGACCGCGCCGGGCACGATCTTCGCTATGCGATCGACAGCACCAGGCTGCGCACCGAATTGGGGTGGCAGCCCGACTTCTCCGACTTCCGCGCCGGCCTCGAGGACACCGTTCGCTGGTATCGCGAGAACGAGGCCTGGTGGCGGCCGCAGAAGGTCGCCGTCGAGGCGAAGTACGCCGCGCAAGGGCAGTGAGCTGGTAGCCAACTCGGTCCGGGACCGAGTTGGCTACCGTCACCGGGCTTCGCGAGGCTCGGGATCGGCATGGCGACCGTCAGCGGCGCACGACGCCGAGGGTGTCGCTGCCGTTGCCGTCCCAGTCGCCCAGGAGCACCTCGTCGTCGGGGTTGCCGTAGGTCACGACGCGGTCGGCCGCCCCCGTGGTCAGCGAGTCCTTGAGGTGGTAGACGTTCCCGCGCCGCACCCCGAGGGTGTCCCCGCCGCGGCCGTCCCAGTCTCCGACGACGAGTGCGTCGCCCGGGTCGCCGTAGTAGATCACCCGGTCTGCGTAGCCGCTGCTGACGGAGTTCTTGATGAGGAACTGATTCCCGCGGCGCACCGCGAACGTGTCCACGCCGTCCCCGTTCCAGTCCCCCACCAGGATCGTGTCCCCCGGGTCGCCGTAGACGATGGCGCGCTCCGCCACGCCGGTCGTGTTGGAGTTGCGGAAATAGAACACGTTCTTGCGACGGATGGCGAGGGTGTCGCCGTCCTTGCCGTCCCAGTTGCCCACGAGGAACGTGTCGGTCGGGTCGCCGAAGGTGAAGGCCGTGTCGGCGTATCCGGTGAACGAGTTGTTGAGGTGGATGAGGTAACGCGGCTGGGGCGGGGCGACGGGCGCCCACCATGACGAGCGGAGCCCGAAGCGGAAGACGGCCTCGTTGTTCGGCAGGGTCACGGAGCCGTTGGTGCACTCGACCCTCGCCCCGGTGATCCGGCCGCCGAGGTCGCCGCGACCGTCCCGCGAGGTGATGACGAGCCGCTGGAGGGTCCCGCCCGCGGGACATCGCGCCTGGACGTTGGCCACGGGAAGTTTCGCGGTCCAGGTCGAGACGGGGTCGCCGGTCGCGGTACCGGTGTACGGGTCCGCACGCGCGGCCAGGTACGGGCGGGTGCTGTCGCCCCGCGAGTACCCGCCGTTCGACGAGGAGAACTGGGTGAACGCGGCCGCGCCGCCGTACCAGCGCGCGTGGCCGTTGGTGTCCTCGACAGCGGCGCTGGAGCGGGCGTCCTCCTTCATGAAGATCATCGCCCCGGTGTCGGACACATCGGCCCGTCCGCCGTAGACCTGGCACTGGTCGGTGTCGCACAGGTCGAAGGGGCCGGTGCTCCGCTTGACCGAGAGGGCGTAGGTCCGCGCCGCCACGGCCTGGGCCTGGACAGCCGCGGGGAGCCAGCTCGCCGGCATCTCGCGCGGCACGACGCCGTAGAGGTAGAGCTGCATGCGGACGACGTCGACGACGTCGAACGTGTTCGTGGTACCGATACGGACGAGACGGAAGTACCCGTGGTAGTAGGTGCCGCTGGCCGCTGTCGGGGAGTCGGCGAGCACCACCCCGGTGCCGTACTCAGCACCGGGGGTCGCCTTCACCTCGAGCGTGTCGCCGGTGCGACGTACCGGCGCCTGGCCGGGCCGCTCGATGATCCAGCCGGTGGCGTCGAGCGTGACCGTGACCTTTCCGGTCAGTGTGGTGTCGGAGGCCGTCAGCGTGCCACCGGTCCCGGAGGTGCTCCAGAAGGACGCCTGCGACGGCGTCCCGAAGGACCGGAGCTGTACCCGGAGCTCATCGTTGCCGACGTCCTGCTTCGTCGTCCCGGGGTAGTAGAACTCGAGGATCTGATCCACCGTCCGGTCCTGCTGGGCGGCGCCCTGCGCGCCCCACTGCGAGAGCCCCTTGCCGTGACCCCAGCCGTGGCCGCGCACGTCCCAGGACCCGGACGCCGGAGCCGGATAGATCGCCTCGGCGGCGGCCGCACCGCTCGTGGTGGCCACCGCCCCAGCGACGGCGAGCCCGAGCCCCAGCACGGCAGTGAGAATGCCGCGGATCTTCCTACCCATGTTCCCCCGTTCGAGACCGCACCTGTGGATCCATCATGGACCCCCTCCTACGCATCGGCACGGTCGGACCGATCATGAGCGGAGCGGGCTAGTCCCCCACGGCGTCCCAGTTGATCTCGTACAGCTCGACCCCGGGGTTGGAGTAGACCAGCTCGAAGATGTCGGGCTGTCCCGCGACGTCGTCGAGGCCGGGCGACCGCACGGCACCCGGGAGCAGGAAGCCCTCGGAGAGCCACACGTGGGTGATGTCGAACTCCCGGGCGATCCGCTGGACCTCCGGGTCGTCTGCGAGGTGGTCGAACCGCTCGTCCAGGATCGCGTGCTCGGGGGTGTTGCCGTCAGGGCCCATGTGCCCGTAGACGGGCCGCACCCCGCTCACGGCATACATCAGCGCCGAGCCGTCCCGGAAGTCGTTCATCACTCGTGCTCCGGGGTCCACGTAGTGCGGGAGCTCGAGCATTCCGGCCCGCTCGTTCTCCGTCACGGTGGGGCCGAGCGAGTACCGGAAGAGCATGGCGTCCCGGTTGCGCACGAAGTACGCCTGATCCGAGCCGACGTAGTACACGCCGACGACGACGGCGGCCGCGACGCCGACCCCGACAGCAACGAGCACAGGACGCCTCGACAGGGCCGTGCCCGGGGTCCAGCCCGTGCGCCGCATGAACCAGCCGGCGCCGGAGAGGACCGCATCCGCCAGGATCCCGATGAACACCGGGGCGGCCACCGCGACGAGCGCGGACAGTCGCAACTGGTCGTTCCACCAGAGGTTGGTGAGCATGAGGGAGAGGTCGGAGTCCACCGCGACGGCAAGCACGTACAGGCCGATGCTTCCCACCATGCCGACCACGATCGCGCCGGCAAGGCGATACCGGCGCAGCAGCAGCGTGACCGCGACGCCCGCCCAGACCAGGACCGCCAGCAAGAGCTGGACGTTCTCGCGGAAGCCCGTGCCGAAGAGCAGCCCCGTGCGGATCCCCTCGCCGATGGTCAGCACCGCCGGCCAGTCGTGCGGCTGCCCCTCGCTCAGGGTCCGCTGGATGCCGACGGCCGTCGGCACGATCATGATCGCGATGAGCAGGGCGCTCAGGGCACCCCAGCCGAGCATGCGGAGGCGGTCCTTGCCGGCGCACAGCAGGAGGGCCACGACGATCGGCACGCCGTACACGAGGAGGCTCGCGGCCGCAGAGGTGTGCGTCGCCACGGCACCCATCGCCGCCACGGCCAGGACCACGGCATCCACCGGTCGGCGTCGCCGGGCGCCCTCGATGAGAACCGCCAGCAGCGCGGGCACCAGGACGAGGGACTGGGTGAAGGGCACCAGACCCCGCCAGATGAGCTCGTAGGGCAGCGCCGTGAAGCTCGTCGAGACCAGCGCGGCGACGCCTGCTCCGAACGGCCCGGCACCGACCGCCCGGGCGAGCACGACCGCACCCAGCGGCAGCGAGACCATCCAGAGGGCGATGTGGGCGTGCATGGCGGCGATCACCCCCGTGGAAGCCAGCCCGGACGTGAGCGCCGCCAGGGCGTGGAAGGCGGCCGGGTAGTACGTGGGCGCCGACGAGGCGTACGCGTTGACCCCCGCCAGGCCCTGCGCGGTCCCGATGCCCGTGTCGGCGATGTACCGGATGGCGTTCGCCTGGAACACCGCGTCGTAGTCCTGTGGGATGACGTAGAAGTTCTGCGACGCGGACAGGTAGGCGCGCACACCCACCAGCACGGCGACGAGCACCAGCACGGCGACGAAGACGATGCCGGCGGTGGGCCACCTCCGCACCGGGATCGACTCCGGGCCGGGGAACCGGCGTCGCACGAGGTACAGGACGGCCGCGGCGGCGAGAGCGGGCACCAGGAGCCACCAGACCGACCACCGCCACCCGACGAGGTCCGCCAGAGCGGTGCCGACGTAGGTGAGGAAGAGGGTCACCGCCGGGCTGAGCGCCAGGAGCACCAGCGGGCGCACCCGCGCGGCGAGCAGCACCACCGCACCGGGCACCCAGGTCAGCAGGATCGCGATGGCAACCGTACGGGCGACATCATCAGCAGCCATGTCGTCCTCTCACGCGTCGACGGGGGGACGCACGGTCCCCATGGCCTTCATCCGCTGCCGGGCCGGCTCCTCGAACCACCGCCACAGCGCGTAGCCGGCGGCGAGCACCAGAAACGGGATGAGGATGAAGACGATCTTGGAACCCATCGTGCCCGGGGCCAGGGCGGCAACGTTGCCCTGCAGGAACCAGACGGGCTCGATGACCAGCATGTGCACCAGGTACACGCTGTAGGAGGCCATGCCACCGACCACGAACGGACGTGTGCTGAGCACCCGGGCGATGTGCCGGTCGGCGAGACCGAGGGCTCCGATGATCACCACGAAGAACGGCAGGGTGAGTGCCGGGGTGACGTGGGCAAGGCCGGCCCGGTCGGCGGCATAGAAGACCACAACCATGACGGCGAGGGCGGCGAGGGCCACATGGCTGGCCAGGGCGCGAGCCCGGGCTGAGTTCTTGATCTTCTGCACCGCCGCGCACGCCAGCGTTCCGGCGAGGAAGCCCCCGCCGATCCGCAGGACCCACATGAAGGGTGCGTACAGGCCGAGAGCACCCGTCGAGCTTCCCAGAGCGGCGATGAGAATCGCCGTCGGTGCGACGGCCGCGAGAGCCATCAGCGCAAGGCCGCGGGCGGAGGAGGTGGCGGCCATCCGGAAGATCACCAGCACGACCACCGGGAAGGCAAGGTACGCCAGGGCCTCCGCCGAGACCGTCCATGCGGGACCGTTCCAGGTGAGCCGGTCGGAGTCGGGCTCGGTCCACTGCACGACGAGGAACATCTGACGCAGGAAACTCAGCACCGTGAAGTCGCGCGGAGCCACCGGGTCGGGACGTTCTGTCGCCAGGAGGAACCCGTGCCACAGCGCCGCGACAAGGAGGGTGAAGAAGTACGCGGGCCACACGCGCGAGAGGCGTGCCCACCAGAACCGGCCGGTCAGCGCGGATCTCAGCCTCGGGCCCATCCGCGAGCCGTAGTTGAGCACCAGGACGTACCCCGAGAGCACGTAGAAGATGTCGACGCCGAGCGCGCCCTGGTCCAGGACGGCCCCCACCCAGCGCTCCACACCGGGGAACTCCGAGTAGAGGTTTCCCCGGAAGTGGAAGAGCACCACCCACACCGCGGCGACGATCCGCACGCCGGTGAGCGCGTGGACCGGTGTGTTCGGGGGCGGTGCGAGCGGCGACTCCGACGAAGGGGCCGCCTTTGCCTCATCCGCCGTGGTGCTGCTGGTCACCGAATGGTCCTCGCAGGCTTGACGACGGGCTTGAAGAAGAGGCCCTTGGCCGCCGCCTTCAGCACCCGCAGCCGGAGACTGTGTGGCACCCCGGAGCCACGCCACTGCTTCATCATGTTCTCCGCGAGGGAGGCCGCGATGGTGGGGCTGCGGAACTTCACCGCGGAGGCGATCTGGTTGCGGGCGCCGTACTCGAACTTCCAGATGTTGCTCTCGTTGAGGTCGCCCCAGTTCACGCCCCGGTTCTGCGGGAGGAGGTGGTCCACCACGGACTCGCCCACGAAGATGCCCGGGCGGTGCTTGGACAGGCGCTGGGTGTACTCGGCGTCGTCGTACCAGATGAAGAAGTTGGCGGACGGCAGGCCCACGGCGTGGATGGCCTCGCGGGTGATGAGGGCGGAGACGAAGGAGCAGGACTTCATGAGCGTGTAACTCGCGCCCATGCTCAGTGGGCGGGCCCAGTCCCACGTGGGATCGGGTGTGTTCATCTCGCACAGGGAGCCGTCCTGGCCCCACAGCACCAGGGAGCAGGCGAAGGAGGGCAGGTACCCCAGCCGCTCCTCGGCGTCCTCGAGTGAGTCGACCAGCGGGCCGAGCGCGCCGGGGCGGGGCACGGTGTCGTCGTCCATGAGCCACACCGCGTCCATGCCGAGGCCGTAGGCGACGTCGGTGCCCTCGGCGAAGCCACCGGCGCCGCCGGTGTTGGTCGGCAGGTGCTTGATGGTGGTCTCGACGGCGAACTCGCGGGCCTCGAGGTACTCCCGGGTGCCGTCGGTGGAGGCGTTGTTGATGATGACGATGTGGTCCACCGGGCGTTCCTGGGCCTCCAGGCCCGTGAGCGTCTGCTCCAGCAGCGCCATCCGGTTGAACGTGACGACGACGGCTCCGACGCGCATCAGGCCTGCTCCTTCTTCCGTGCGTAGTGGGTGGTGAGGTACCGGCCGGCGGGCTCGACGGCGCGCAGGCCGCGCAGCAGCCGGCGCTGGTCCGCACGGACCCGGGCGACGGCGTGGGGCTCGGTGGCGAGGTGCTCCAGCGCTCGCTGGGCGCCCGCGAGGAAGGCGCGCGGTGCGCGTGGGGCGAGCAGGAGGGGCGCGATGACGCTGCGTTGGCTGCCGACGTCGGCGGAGAGCACCAGCACGCCGTGCTGTTCCGCCTCGATCGTGGTCAGCGTGAGGCCCTCGTTGTCCGAGGAGATCACGAGCACGTCGACGTCGTCGAAGAACTGGGCGACCGGGCCCCACTGGCGCCGTTCGATGACCCTGCCGAGGCCGGCCCGGCCGATCTGCCCGTCGACGTAGCTGCCCAGGGCGCCGGAGCCCTGCATGAGGAACCAGTAGGCACCCGGGTCGGCCTTGTGCAGCCGCCGGGCGAGCTCGACGAAGAGGAAGGGGCGCTTCTGCGGTGCGAGGCGGCCGAGGAACCCCACCCGCAGCGGCCCGCTCCGGGCGGGTTCGACGCTCTCGGCCTCGGTGCCACCGGGGCCGGCGTCCGCCCCCGAGCCGCCGGCCAGGTCGGTCAGCGGGTGGTAGGCGACCTTCGCCGGAGATACCCGGGCGTCCATGAGGTACAGGTCGCGCAGCTCGGGGCTGATGACGTGGTGGACGTCGATCAGATGGGAGAACTCGAGGCTGTGCCGCACGAAGCCGCCGGTGCGGTGCTCCACGATGTGCGTGCTGTCCATCACCGTGACGCCCCGGGTGCGGTGGCGCAGCTCCGGCAACGCGTTGTATGCCTGCGCGGAGTGGTGGATGTGCACGTGGCGGATGTCGTGCGCACGGAACACCCCGACGAGGAACGGGGCCCAGTCCTCCTGGGGGAGCACATTGGCGGCCAGGTAGACGTGCGGGGTGATCGCCAGTGCCCGCGCGAGGGCGCGCTGCGGGGCGCAGCGGTCCACGGTGATGACCACGTCGAGCCCGGAGTCGCGGGCGATCTCGGCCGAGCGGAACGCCCAGGCCTCGGCGCCGCCGGACTCGAGCCAGTGCATGGCCACCCAGACGGCGGGGCGTGCGGCGGCAGGGGCCCGGCCCGCCGCCGCGGTGGCGGTCGCCAGCGGCTGTGCCTTGGGCTCCATGGGTGACCGCCCGCCGGGGGCGGTGTCGTTCCGGCCCTGGCGCCACATGTCCAGGGCCAGCGGGGTCCGCCGGTACAGGGTCGCGTAGACCTTCCCGGCCAGCCGGCGCACGGGGTCGGTGGGGGCGAAGAAGGCGAGTTCGCCGTCGGCACCTGCGAGGTCGGGGTGGGGCACCCGCAGCACACGGCCCACGGGATCGGCGGGCTCGGCCCCGGCCGGCGCGCCGAGCGAGAGCCGCCCGATCCCGCCCTGCCCGGCGAAGGACGGCCCCGCTGCGGCGAAGTCGGTGGTCGCCCCGCCAGGCATCGGCTCCGCCCGCTCGGTTCGGAGGAACAGCTCCAGCGGGTGACCGGGATGGGCGAGCTCGAGGGCCCGGACGGCCGCGAGCACCCACTCGATCCCGACGGTCCGCACGGCCTCGACACCGTCCGGGGTGAGCGAGAAGGTCGTGTCGCGGTCCGGGTACGCCGCGCGGAGGCCGTCGAGCAGCTCCTCGACGTCCTGGTGCTCGCTCATCGTTCCCTCCTCATGCGGGCGATCGCCTCGCCGATCGGTCCGTCGACCACGGCGTGCCCCTTCTCCAGCAGGATGCCGCGGTCGCACAGCTTCGCCACCATGTCCAGGTCGTGGCTGACGATCACCAGGGACTTCCCGGCGTCGCGCAGCTCACGGATCTTGGTCAGGCACTTGCGCTGGAACGGTTCGTCCCCCACGGCCAGGATCTCGTCGACGAGGAACACGTCCGGGTCAGTATGGACCGCGACGGCGAACGCCAGCCGCAGGAACATTCCGGAGGAGTAGAACTTGACCTCGGTGTCGATGAACTCCTCGATCTCGGAGAACGCGACGATCTCGGCGAACTTGCCCTCGATCTCCTGCTCGCTCATGCCCAGGATGGCGCCGTTGAGGTAGACGTTCTCCCGGCCGGTCAGGTCCGGGTGGAAGCCGGCGCCGACCTCGATGAGCCCGGCGATCTTCCCGCGCACGCGCACGGCGCCGTCGTCGGCGCGCATGACGCCGGAGATCAGCTTCAGGAGAGTGCTCTTGCCCGAGCCGTTCAGTCCCAGCAGGGCGACGGCCTCGCCGTCGGCCACGGAGAAGCTGATGTCCTCCAGTGCGACGAACCGGTCGACCCGGGCGGTGGGCCGACCCTTGAGGTTCCACACCACCCAGTCCTTGGCGGTGTGGGTGTGGCGCAGGGTGAAGTGCTTGACGACGTCCTTGACGACGATGCGCGGCTCGGTCGGGGTGGTCATCACAGCTCCTGGGCGAAGCGCCCGTCCAGACGGCGGAACACCCACTCGCCGATGACGAGGGTGACCACCGAGGTCAGTCCGGCCAGTGCGACCCACTGCGCCAGATCCGGCACCGCCACGTACGTGGCACCGTCGGTCGGGGCCCAGAACGCGTAGTGGAAGAGCTCGACCACCGGGGTGAGCGGGTTCAGCATGTACACGGTCCAGATCCAGCCTTCCCCGACGACGCCGCGCACCGCAGTCCACAGGTAGAGCACCGGGGAGGCCCAGGTGGCGACCATGAGGATGAGGTCGACGAGGTTCTCGGCGTCGCGGAACATGACGTTGATGGCGCCGAAGACGAGCCCGAGGCCGAGGGAGAAGACCACGAGGATCACGAACCCGAGCAGGACGGCGCCGAAGTGGAGCGCAGAGGGGCTCCAGCCGTATGCGAGCGCCCCGACCACCAGCACCACGAGCTGGGGGAAGAAGTGCACGGCGGCGACCCACAGCGCGGAGACGGTGAACAGCTCGCGGGGCAGGTAGATCTTCTTCACCAGGGCGTTGTTGCCCACGATGGCGCGGGTGGCGTTCCCGAAGGCTTCGCCGAAGAAGTTGACCACGACGATGCCGGCGAAGAGGTAGACCGCGAAATTGTCGATCGCGCGGTTCATCTGGAGGAACACACCGACGGCGAAGTAGTAGACGATGAACTGCACGGCGGGCTTGACGTAGGACCAGAGCATGCCCAGCATCGAGCCGCGGTAGCGCACCCGGAGGTCCTTGCGGACGAGGAGCTTGAGGAGGTACCGCTGCCGGAAGACGTCGAGGAGGCCTCCGCCGCGTCCGGGCTCGACGAAGGCGTCGGGGGTGGTGCCGCTCACTCGTCGACCCCGCCGCTGGTCAGGGCAGCGTGGTCACGGAAGTGGGGGGCCAGCTTGTTGTCCACGGTGGACAGCGCGGCACCGATGGCCATGTGCATGTCGAGGTACTTGTAGGTGCCGAGGCGCCCGCCGAAGATGACGTCGTCCTCGCCCTTGCCCAGGTCGCGGTACTTCAGGAGCCGGGCACGGTCATCGGCGGTGTTGACGGGGTAGTAGGGCTCGTCGCCCCGCTCGGCGAAGCGCGAGTACTCGCGCATGATGACGGTCTTGTCCGTGGGGTAGTCCCGCTCGGGGTGGAAGTGCCGGAACTCGTGGATGCGCGTGTGGGGGACGTCCTCGTCGCCGTAGTTCATCACCGGGGTGCCCTGGAAGTCGCCGACGTCGAGCACCTCCTCCTCGAAGTCGAGGGTGCGCCAGCCCAGCGCCCCCTCGGTGAAGTCGAAGTAGCGGTCCACCGGGCCGGTGTAGACGACCGGCACCTGCCCCACGACGGCGGCCTTGTGGATCGGCTGAGTGGTGTCGAAGAAATCGGTGTTCAGCCGGACCTCGATGTTGGGGTGGTCGGCCATGCGCTCGAGCCAGGCGGTGTAGCCGTCGACCGGCAGGCCCTCGTGGGTGTCGTTGAAGTAGCGGTTGTTGTACGTGTACCGCACGGGTAGGCGGGAGATGATCCCGGCGGGCAGGTCCTTGGGGTCGGTCTGCCACTGCTTGGCGGTGTAACCCTTGATGAAGGCCTCGTACAGCGGGCGGCCGATGAGCTGGATGCCCTTGTCGTTGAGGTTCTGCGGGTCCGCACCGGCGAGCTCGCCGGCCTGCTCGAGGATGAGCGCGCGGGCCTCCTCCGGGCCGTGGGCGGAGCGGAAGAACTGGTTGATCGTGCCGAGGTTGATCGGCATGGGGTACACCTCACCACCCACGGTGGTGTACACGCGGTGCTGGTAGTCGGTGAACGAGGTGAACCGGTTGACGTACTCCCACACCCGCTCGTTGGAGGTGTGGAACAGGTGTGCCCCGTAACGGTGCACCTCGATGCCGGTGGTCGCTTCGCGCTCCGAGTAAGCGTTCCCGCCGATGTGCGCGCGACGGTCGATGACGAGCACCTTCAGGCCGTCATCGGCGAGCCGCTCGGCCACGGTCAGGCCGTAGAAGCCGGACCCCACCACGATCAGGTCGGAATTCACGCAGGTGTCTCCTCGTCCATGCAAAACGGTCCACGCAAGGTTAGCCCGCCGCCGGTCCTGCACCCGCACCGCGCCTGGGTAAGTGAGGGATTCCACGGAGCGATCCAGCCGATCGAGCCCGACCGGTCAGGACACCATCTGGCGGTAGGCGATCTTTCGTACTGGCTCAGGAACGAGCCGGTAGACCCCGCGGACGAGCACGTTGCGCAGGAACTGTGCGGTGGAGGTGAAACCGGAGGTGCGGAACCGCCACTGCAGCTCCAGCTCCGCGCGGAGCAGCCGCAGCCCGCCGCGCCGCCGGTAGGCGCCGGCCCCGATGCGGTAGAGCACGAGCGTGTCGGGCACGTTGCCGACCCGGGCGCCGGTCGCGATCATGCGGGCGAAGAGCCAGTAGTCCTCGAGCAGGTCGACGTGGCGGTACCCACCGGCGCGTTCCACCGCACTGCGGCGGTAGACCACCGAGGGGTGGTTGAACGGGTCGCGGAACCGGGCGGTCGCGGCGATCTCGGGGGCGCTGGTGGGCAGCACGCGCGACATGCCCAGCTCTCGCTCGTCGTCCACGAACTCCGTGATCGCCGAACCGAGCAGGTCCAGACCTGCCTCCACCAGCGGGATCTGCACGGCGAACCGCGGTGGCAGCGAGATGTCGTCGGCGTCGGCGCGGGCGATGATCTCGTAGGAGCAGGCGCCGAGCCCGCGCTCGAGTGCGGCGGCGAGGCCCCGATTCTCCTCGAGCTCGACGAGCCTGACGGGCACGTCCCCCGCGGGCGACGCCGTGCCCTCCCGGAGCGCACCCAGCACCTCCGCCAGCTCGGGCCCGACCGGGCCGTCCCGGACGATGACCAGCTCGTCCGGTCGGCGCTCCTGCTCCACGGTCGCCGATCGGACCGCCCGGTGGAAGAAGGTGGCGGAGTCGCCCCGGTACACCGGCAGCAGCACGCTGAACCGCTCAGGCACGACCGGCCCCCTGCTCGACCTGGTGGACCTCCTCGCTCACGGGCCCGAGGCCTGCGAGCACGGCGGTCGTGGTCGCCGGCCGGGTGGTCAGGCCGTCCCGGAAGCCGCGCCCGCCCGCGCGGAGGAGCACTCCGCGCCGGCGGGACCGGGCGATGGTCCGGGCCCACCGCAGCAGGCTCGACCCGCCGTAGAGCAACGACGCGCCGGGACCGAGCGCGCGGGACCGGGTGAAGAGCCACACCTTGTTGCGTACCTCGAAGTAGAACCGCTCGCCCGGGTCGGCATCCGTGGCCCCGAACGTCTTCGTGAGGTGGCGGACCACCGAGGCAGGCACGTAGAGGCCGACCCGGTGCCGGAGGAGCCGGGCCGTGTACTCGAAGTCGTCGTTCCAGATGAAGTACGCGGCCTCCGGGAGCCCGGAGGCGCGGACGTCGCGGGCGTCGACCAGCAAGGAGACGAAGGAGGCCGACCGCACCTGAGCCCCGCCGACGGCGCGCGCACGGTCGCGCTGCGCCGCGCTCGCCCCCGGCCGCGGGCGAGGGGTGTTCATGGGGTGGTCCCGGCCGTCCGTCCACACCACCCGCGATGCCAGCACGGCGGGCTCGCCCGCGTACCCCGCGCGCGCTTCGAGCAGCTCGGCCAGCGCCGTCGGCGTGGGGACGGTGTCGTCGTCCATGATCCAGACCAGGTCCGCCCCGTGGGTCTGCAGGGCGTGGGCGATGCCCGCGGCGAAGCCACCCGCGCCGCCGGTGTTCTTCGCCAGCGTGACCACGTCGGGCGCGGACGCGTGGGCTGTGGCTACCTCGCCCGAGCCGTCCGTCGAGGCGTTGTCCACCACCACGATGCGCTCGCATGGGCGCGTTTGCTGAACGAGTGCGCCGAGGGTCTGGACCAGCAGCTCGCGCCGGTTGTACGCGACGACGACGACGACCACCTCGAGCTCGTCGTCCTGCGCTGGGTGCTTCACACGATTCTCCTGTTGGTCCATGGCTTGCGGGCTCCGCCGCAAGCCTAGACGTCCGAATCTGCCCGACACCGCGGCATCCGCCGTGCACGGCGGATGCCCGGGCACCGCCTCGGCAACCGGAACCGCTACGTGCTGTCGCCTGCTCTAGGGTGAACAACGTCATCCACGCGCGACGCCCATGAAGGGGTCGACGTGCGTTTCGCCATGCTTGTCCGCCGAGGAGCAGCCGGTGCAACACCTGCGTGATAGGCGGTCATTACGGGATCGGCGGCACGCCCGAGCCACGCTGGAGGACGGACGGTCGATCGGGTGGTCGATTCTGACCGCGGTGGCGTTCTTCTTCCTTTCCCACCCCAGGGTGCTCATCCCTCAGATGACGACGTCCCTCGCCGTCGTGCTCGGCGTCGCCGTCACCGTTGCCGTAGTCAACTTTCGTGACTTGCGGCGTTCTGTCGTGCCCGTCGGCCTCGCCGCCCTGCTCGCCTTCTTCGCTCTCTCGGTGCTCTGGTCGATCAACCGGGCGGACTCCGTCCGTGCCGTGGTGTTCTACGCCCTCATCGCCCTCGTCGCGTGCCTGATCGTCGCGAACTGCGAAGTGGATGTGCTCCTTCAGGGTGCCGTGTGGGGGGCCGTTGCGGTGTCGATCGCTGCGTACGCGGCGATCATGCTGGATGTGCGCGCGGTGGGTCCCGGCCCACTCTGGGTCACGCCGGTGCACGGGGTCGTGGGGAACAGGAACATCCTCTCCTACACCCTGCTGCTCGGGCTAGGTGCCGTCCTGAGCTACCGCCCACCAGGGCGCCTCGCTGCGGTACGGCGGCTCGTCCCGTTCGTACTCGTGCTCGGCACCCTTGTGCTGTCCCGCTCGGGCACTGGCGCGGTGTCCGCAGTCGTGCTCCTGACAGCGTGGGGAGGCTGGCACCTCGTGACTCGCCTCGGGCGGAGCTCGCTCCCCTTGCTCGGACTCGCCCTCATCACGGCTACCGGAGCCGTCCTGCTCAACGCGGAGCGCATCATCGGGGTGCTAGGCAAGGACGGAACGCTCTCCGGCCGCGTCCCTCTGTGGCGCGGCATCCTGGACGTGACCAGCGAATCACCCTGGGGCGGCTACGGGTGGGGCGGTGTCTGGACTTACTCATGGCTGCCGGCCTCCGGTCGTGAGGTCAAGAACAACATCGACGCCGCCGCTGGCTCATACCTGTCGCACGGCCACAATCTCGTTCTCGATGTGCTGCCGCAGGTCGGGATCGTGGGCACGGCACTACTGCTCGCCGTGCTCGTAGCCGCGGTGGGGCGGGCACTCGCGGCGCGCGGGGGGCAGCCCTCCGCTCGTCTCTGGATCGTACTCACCGTGCTCGTCCTCTTAGTCGCCGGGCTGACCGAGCCCATGGCCAGCACGCCACTCGGCTGGTTCCATCTAGCGGCCGTGGCAGCCCTGGCGACGAGACTTCGGAGGGAGGCTGGGAGATAGGATCGGGCGTGTCGCGTCCCGGTATCTATCGGATCAATGACACTGGCGCTGCCAGGCCGTGTTCGAGATGACACCCCGAACCCGGGAGAACGAAAGGAACCCTTCAGACGTGAACCTCGACGAGGCACACATCGCGATAATCGGTCTCGGCTATGTCGGTCTGCCGCTCGCCGTGGAGTTCGGGAAGTACCGCGAGGTACTCGGCTACGACATCAACGAGTCCAGGATCCGAGAGCTGGGTGGGGGTACCGATCGAACCTTGGAGGTCAGCGACATCGAGCTCGCTGGGGCCGTGCACCTACGGTTCACCGCCGACCCCGCCGAACTCACATTGGCCGACGTGTACATCGTGACCACCCCGACGCCCGTCGACGGCCACAACCAGCCCGATCTCAGCCCCGTGCTGTCCGCGACGGAGACTCTCGCGAGGACGCTCCGGCCCGGGAACGTGGTCATCTACGAGTCCACGGTCTACCCGGGAGCAACCGAGGAGGAGTGCGTCCCCCTCCTTGAGCGAATCTCGGGGCTCACGTTCAACGAGGACTTCTTCGTCGGGTACAGCCCCGAGCGCATCAACCCGGGCGACAAGCTCCATCGGGTCTCCACGATCAAGAAGGTCACCTCCGGCTCCACGCCAGCGGTGGCGGACTTCGTTGACGCGCTCTACCGCCAGATCGTGACGGTCGGGACCCACCGCGCGCCATCGATCCGCGTCGCCGAGGCGGCGAAAGTCATCGAGAACACCCAGCGCGATGTCAACATCGCGCTCATGAACGAACTGGCCGTGCTCTTCAACGTTCTCGAGATCGACACCGAGGAGGTCCTCCTGGCGGCCGGGTCGAAGTGGAACTTCCTCCCCTTCCGGCCCGGTCTCGTCGGCGGGCACTGCATCAGTGTCGACCCCTACTACCTCACGTACAAGGCACAGGCCGTGGGTTACCACCCGGAGATCATTCTTGCCGGCCGTCGCCTGAACGACTCCATGGGCGCCTACGTGGCCTCGCAACTCGTCAAGGCCATGATGCGCAAGTCCATCCAAGTCCAGGGCGCCCGTGTACTCATACTGGGACTTACCTTCAAGGAGAACACGCCTGACCTGCGCAACTCGCGGGTCGTTGACATCGTCCGTGAACTTGAGGACTTCGGTGTCGCAGTGAACGTTCACGACCCACTCGCAGATCACGCCGAGGCGCTGGCTGCCTACGGTATCTCGCTCCTTCAGGAGATTCCGTCAGATGCCTACGACGCCATCATCCTCGCGGTGGCGCACGACCAGTACGCAGCAGCGGACATCGATGAGATTCGGGGCTACGGCAAGACGAACCATGTCCTTTACGACCTCAAATATGCGCTGCCCAAGGAAGCCACAGACCTGCGACTCTAGCGAGAAGGCAGTCTTCCTGGACTCGATGAGATATCCCTTGAGCGAAGAAGACGCCCTCATGCGAATACGCCCACGATCGAGGCCGGCTCCTTCATCGCTACGCCACGCCTATACCGGCACAACGCCAATCGTCCCGCGCGCCGTCTGCCCAAGAACATCGCGAGCATGCTCCACCTGACGTGTCGACGTTGCATTCTGAGCGACGACCACGATCGTCTCATCCGCAAACAGGGCTAGAGCTGTGCCCGCCGTGCGTCGCGAAAGCGGACCCGATGCGAGCAGAACGAAGTCGAACTCCCCGGAGAGCCGAGTTACAAGTGTCGCCATGCGGGGCGACGCGAACGTTGCATCGTCCTGCGCATCGTCCTGCGCTGTGCGGATCACGACAAGCCCTGATCTCGCCGTGTGAGAAACCTCCAGCGCCGCGTCAGCACCTAAGAGATCACGAAGGTCCGTCGCCATCGTGGAGTCTGGGCCGGTGGCGGTCAACCCAGACTGCCCAACCGCGCTCACCAGCGCCACGGAATACATCGACCGAACGAGCGCCTGCGAGATACCCAATACGACGAACTCGACGTCGTTGTCCGAGGCCGGCACGAATGAGAACGAACGGAGACCCTCGTCGCGTTGCCGAGCCGTGAGTATCGCCGCTAGCTCGTCGTTTCGGTGGGTTGCAGTGACCGACCCATCCTCCGGCACCGTCGCGGTGGCCGCGGACTCATAAAGGCGAACTCCCGAAATCGCCCGCAGTTCCCGCACCCCCACCCGAGAGCCGCGGTCTCGGAGGTGGAGGAGAAGCGCGAAACCATACCCGAGCACTGCGCCCGCAATGAGACCCAGCGCAACGTTGCGGGTGGGTGTCTTAACCGGTGGTCCCTCGACAAGGTCGGCCTCCGTGGCCGTGCTGAATTGCAGGTGGCCATCGCCTGCGTCGGCCAGGATGCCGACCTGCGAAACGATCTCGCGCGTCGTCTCTGTGACGAGCTCGCGCGCGAGTTGCCCGCTGGGGGAGCTCGCCGCGACATCCAGAACCGGGATGTTGCCTACTGGCCCCACGTGCAGGGAAATCCCGTCGTTCGAGTCATCCGCAACCCCTACCCGCTGGTAGACCGGGGCAGTCACGATCTCCGAGTTCGCAAGTTGCGCATACGCTTTGACGTGGACGCTGATCTGCTCAGCTAGGCCCGTGCTGCCATCCGACCCCTGACCCAAACTTGGAATCGTGAAGAACATCTCCGCGCGGGCCTGATACACCGGCTGAGCTTGACCACCCAGCATGACCACGGCCACAACAACGACAACGACGGTGGCGAGTATGAGCTGCCAACGAGCGATAACTACCGATACATACTCCCGAAATGTCACTTGTGCTCCCTGATTGTCCCCACGCCGCGCACCCACTCTAGCGGTCCCATAGTGAGGGTAAGTGTTTGGCGGTGCCGGACCGGCGCCCTGGCGCGCCGCCGCGACGGTGAGCCCACGACTGGCGCACCGCGAACGTTCGCGTTCATGCCGACGCTTCGAGCACTCGTGGTCCAGCGACTGTGTGGATCCCCAGCCTCGGCGGCCACCCACACGGGACGTGCGTCCCGCACGAGCCTTCGCGGCGACGACCGCGTGCGCCCCGCCGCCGCCGCACGCGGTACTCTAACGCGACGGCCATCTCCAGATCCGAAGGAAGCATGTTCATTCTGCTCACACCTTCTGCGGTGTCCACATGACGGCTGACTGGTCCGCCGTTGCCGCACTCTTCCTCATCGGGCTCTCATTGTTGTTTCTTGCCGTGCGGAACTCTGGCAATCTTATACCAGCCCTGGTCTCATATGTCATGCATTCGATCATTGGTATCGGCGTTTACGTGACCATCGGGCTCTACTCGCCAGATGCCGTCCATTATGACGCTGTCGCAGTTGAACTAGCGTTCGACATCGAATTCGACGGTACCGACCGTGGGATCACTGCCGGGAAGGAAGGGTTTCCGTTGGTCGTGGCGGGAGTGTATCGGCTCATCGGGCACACCCCAGAGGCCGGCATCATCCTTAATGCGCTACTTTCCGCCCTGGTTGTTGTGGCGGTCGGCGGACTCGCCCGACGACTGAGCGCACCGTCCACCCTAGCGGCATGGCTCGCCGCCTTGTTCCCAGCGTTTATGTTGTGGGGCAGCCTCCTGCTGCGCGAGGCAGCTGTGTGGCTACTGCTCACAACGTTCGCCTACGGGCTTATTGGTATCGTAAGGGACGTGGGTCGACAGAGTATCAATTGGTTGTTGAGCCTAGGAACCCTATTGGCGCTGTTTTGGGTTCGCGGATCGCTGGCAGTCATTCTTGCGGGAACCGTATTTGCCATCTTCATCATCGCGCGTGGAGCGCGCGCCCTGGTGGCAACGCTCCTCGCGCTGGGCCTCGTAGCCATTCTGTTTGGCGGAGAACTCGCAGGCCGTCTGAGTTCGCTGGCTGGCGGCTACACGCCTCAGGAGCTGGGAGAACTTCGCGCAGCACTCAGCAGATCGGCTGGACAAACCGCCTTCGAGACGCTCGAGATCCATGACCCGGTTTCCGCAATCATCAGCCTCCTCGACACCCTGCCGAGGGTCCTCGTGGGGCCGTACCCGTGGGAGTGGCAGAGAGTGGGCCTGGTATTAACCGCGGATGCGATCTTCTGGATCGCGCTCCTGGTGGCCGGAATCGTAGGCGTCTGGCGGAGCAATGACAGGAGGCGTTGGATCGTGCCGGCGACCATCGTCTGCGCCCTCCTCGTTGTCCTCACGGTCACGAGCGGAAACTACGGCACTATGCAGCGCCTTCGTGTCCAGGCTGCGGTACTGATCATTCCCGCCGCCGCACACGCCGTACACCTTGCTCGGCGCCCCACTGACCTGGTCGGTAAGGCCTCGACGCAACCGACATCCACGGACTACCCATGAGTTCAAATCCCCGAACTCATGCCCTCGCGGCATCAGTCAATGGCACCGCGCTCCTCCTCCCACAGGTCGCTGGCCTGCTTGCACTCGACGCCAGGGAGTACGGGATCTTCTCCCTCGTGTACCTCGTCTACTCTCTGGGGACATCGCTCTCTCTTTCGATCGTTTTGGATACGTGGAGCCGGTCGCGCGTGATCGGTGGGGTCAAAGCGGACTGGGCGTCCTACTCGTCTGTCCTGGCGACACTCTCCGCCGCCGCTGGTGTAGCCGCTGGCATCGTCGCCCTCCTAGCCCGCATTCCCATCACGGGCGCCGTATTCGCAGCCATCGCAGTCTTCGGCGCCGTCTTTCGGTTCGGCGCTCGCTACCACGAGGTGCAGGAGGATCGCCTGGCAGTGTCGCTCCGCGCGGACTTGGTGGGCCTACCCGTCCTCCTCATAGGGACGGTCCTGCTCGTGGCAAGTGATGCCACGTCGACCACCGTCTTCCTTATGTGGTCGCTGGCGACCCTTGTCTCACTGGCTGCCGGCTCGGTCCCGTCGGCACCCAGTGTTCGCCACATGAAGACGTGGGCATCAACACACCGAGGCGCGATCATTCCACTGCTAAGGGATTCCGCCATCATGGATGTCAGCGCTATCGGAACCCCCTATGCGCTCGTCCCTCTTCTCGGTCTCCCCGGGATAGGCGTCTACCGTGCAGTCTCAAGTGCCTCTGCGCCAATTCGGCTATTGCTGACTACGATCAGGCCATTGCTCGCACGTATCACGCCCGAGCAACTGCGCGGTCGGCGATACGTCCTTGCAGCTCTTGGGATATCACTGAGCTCAGCCCTTTGTGCGTTGGCATTACTCCTAACTCTACCCTACCTTGACGCTGACCTTGGCGTGCTCATGGAACTCCCCCGGTACGCGGTACCTACAGCAATGTTCATTGGTGCAAATTTCCTCGGCCAGTTCTATGCGATCTCTATGCGAATCTCTGCACCTGTCGGCCGTACGCTGTTCGCCCGCCTCTTCCAATCCGTGCTCGCTATCGCAATGCCGCTTGCGGGTGCCACATGGTGGGGAATTGGAGGGGCGATCTGGGGTTACAGCCTCGCCACCGTTGCCGCGGCTATGGTCTGGGCATTTCAGGCGCTCCGGCCCGCGCGTTCGTGATCAGAGAAATGAGACGGGGCGGTGCCGCGCGATTCGCGGGTATCGATCAATTTTCCGTTGGTTCCCGAAACTTGATGACGCGTGCGGGCACGCCACCCGCCACCGCTCGAGCAGGGACGTCCTTCGTCACGACGGCACCGGCGGCAATGATCGATCCGGAACCGATCGTGATACCTCCCAAGATGCGGGCACCAGCCCCGATCCATACATCATTCTCGATCACGACGGGCTCCACAGTGGTTCCCTGGTCGCGGATCGGCGTAGCCGAGTCCCCCCACACGTGCTCCGTTGTGAGGATCGACACGCCGTGCGCGATCGAAACGTCGCTTCCGATCGCGAGGCCGCCCGTAGCATCAATGTATGACAGGGGATGGATGCTGATGCGACTGCCTAGCGTCAGACGTTCTGGTGCAAAAAGGTAAACGTCGCCCCGAATGTCAACAATTTCGCCACAGCTCACAGCAGTAGACCGGATCAGCACATATCTCCAGACCCGCGCCACGCGGGTACTGCTCCCGCGACCCAGCCGAAGCGCCGCCGTGCGCTGACGCACCGGCATAAGGGAAACCGCATTCTCAAGCACGGTGATCAGCGGGCGAAAGTGAGCGAAAGCATCTCGACCGCGCCGCGGTCCGGAACTAGGAGCCATTGTCGCCATCTTCCATACCCTCCCGTTCGGTGGAGTAGATCATCGATTGATAGCACCCCGCGTAGAGCTCCCATACGTGCGAACGATCATAGGAGGTGCGCGCACGGCCCTTCGCACGTCCTCCGAGCTCCTGCCGAAGCGTGGAGTCGGTAAGAACCGACTCCAACGCATCGGCGAGTGTGAACGGATCACGGTCTACGCATACCAGTCCCGTCTCTTGGTCTTCGATAGCGTCCACCACACCGGTTGCCAACGTAGCGACCGTCGGGATCCCCGCCGCCGCAGCTTCGAGGACGACATTGGGAAAACCCTCGCGATAGGTGGGGAGGCAAAGGACGTCCATTCGCTTGAGCCAGGGTACGACGTCGTCGACCGGGCCAATGATCTCCACCTGCCATCCCGAAGCGACGAGGCGTTCAATCAGCCACGCCCCCTCTGGGTCGTCATGGCCGCCCACCACTAGGAGGCGTCCGGGAACGCGCCGCCGTGCCAGCTCGCGTGCCGCGTCGGCTAGGAGCTCCAACCCCTTGTCCGGGTGGACCCGCCCGATGAAGCCCAACACGGGAATCTCGGGCGAGTCTGGCCACCGGTCCGCCTTCATGCTCGCGCGCTCGTCGGACGTGGTGGCGAAGCGGTCGACGTCGACGCCGTTGGAACTGCCGGCACCCACAACCTCGAACTTCTTCGCGCTCCCGAGCCGGTCCTGCACCGCCACACGACGCAGGGAGTCGCTCACCGCGATCACGCGATGGGCACAGGCAACGGACAGTCGCTCCATGGTGACGAGGAGTTGGCGCCCGAACCCCCTGGCCGTCTCGTACCGGAGTCCACGAAGCATGTAGACCCGGTGCGGGACGCGCGTGAGGAAGGCAGCCAGGCCGCCGAGCAGGCCAGCCTTCGGGGTGCCGACGCTCACAAGGTCGGGGCGCACGTCGCGCAAGACCCGGATCCATGCGACCAGCGCCTTGAGGTCGGCGCCGAGGGACGGGTTCCTGGCCATCTTGATGGGGTGCACGCTCACGCCAGGTGTGCGCCGCAGAGCGTCAAGTCGTGGTCCCGGCGCACTCACCACGTGCACGTCCCACCCGGTCCGGGCAAGGTGCTCAGGGAAGCCTGCCAAGAGCGTCAGCGACACATCCGAGGTGACGGCAAGGAGTATCCGGCGCGAGACCACGCCCGTCAGTTCCCTCGCTGCGCCCGAAACCAGGTAGTCGTCTCGCGCAGTCCTGTCTCGAGGCTCACCGGCTCCACGTCCGGGAAGAGTTCGCGCACGCGGGTGTTGTCTGCCTGCGATGCCTTCACATCACCTATGCGCGACTCAGCGAATTCGCGAGACAGGTCCCGTCCAAGCTCATGTTCGATCATCTTGATGAGTTGCAGGAGGGTGGTGTTCGTGCCGAAGGCCAGGTTGACCGGGTCGAGGCTGTGGACTCGCCTGCTGATGGCGTCGTGCAGCACCGCGCAGAGCGTCCCCACGTAGGTGAAGTCCCTGGACTGCGTGCCGTCGCCGTTCACCTGCAACGGTTGCCCCTGCATTGCGGCATCCAGGAACTTGGGGAGGACCGCGGCGTAGGCGTGCCCGGCTGCCTGACCAGGGCCGTACACGTTGAAGAACCGGAAGGCGAGGGTCTTGAGGCCGTAGGAGAACTGGTAGGCGAGGGCGTAACCCTCGGTCGCCTGTTTGCTCACCGCATACGGGCTCATCGGGCGGGTCCAGTCGAACTCGCTCTTGGGCAACTTGGGGTTGCTGCCGTAGACGGAGCTTGATGATGCGACGATCACGTGGTCCACGCCGCGCTCCCGTGCGGCTTCCAGGACATTCAGCGTGCCCGTCGTGTTGGCCTCGTGCGAGGCACGAGGGTTCGCCACAGAACGCGGCACGCTCGGGATCGCGCCGAGATGGACGATCGAGTCCACACCGTCCACCGCGTCGGTGACCAGCGGGTAGTCGAGGATGCTCCCCTCGATGAACTCGAGGTCGAGGTCGCTGATCTTCTGCCGGCTGCCGGTGCTCAGGTCGTCGAGCACACGCACGGAGTCGATGTTGTCCTGCCGGAGCAGGTATCGAGCCAGGTTCGATCCGATGAAGCCGGCACCGCCGGTGATGAGGACTCGCATGAGATCTCTCCGATGATCGAGGGGGACAAGGTAGGACTACGCGGCGGGAACACCCTTCACGACCGCGTGGGCGGGTACTTCCCGTGTGACGACTGCCCCGGCTCCGACGAAGGCGTCGGCGCCGACCGCAATGCCTTGGAGGACGACCGCGTGGGCGCCCACCGTGGCGCCAGAACCGATGTGGCAGTTCCCGGAGACTGCGCTGAGCGGGTAGGCGGATGCGTAGTCGGCCAGGATGGAGTCGTGCCCAACGGTGGCATTGACGTGGACGTGGGTGTGACGTCCCAGCCGGATGTTCGTGGTCAGGCGCGCTCCCGCGCACACCAGAGCACCCGGCCCGAGCGACACCGGGGCACCCAGGGTGGCGGCTGGGTGGACGAGCACGGCAGGCTCGAGGCGCGCGGCCGAGAAGAGCTCGTCGAGCGCCCACCGTGCGCGCGGGTTCGCAATGCCGATCACGTACTTCGCCTCCGGCTGCGTCCGCAGCCAGTCCTCGGCCGTGCCGAGATACCTCACGTGCCGCTGTGCGAGGAACTCCCTGTTGGCCGGTTGGGGTGCGTCGTCCACGGCACCGAGCAGGTCGTACCGTTCCTCGCGACCGATCGCGTTGATCGCCTCGACGACATCGATGACTTCACGCCCGAAGCCACCGATCCCCACGATGATCAGGGGCGTCGTCCTCATCGGCCGGGATCCGGGGCCGGCGTTCCGGTGAACGGTGACATGGTGACATGCCCCTCCGCCGCGATTCCCTGTCGCCTGACGACCGTCCGGAGTGTCGCCAGGAGAATGCGGAGGTCGAACACGAAGGACCTCTGATCGACGTATTCGACGTCCAGCGTGAAACGGTCCTCCCAAGAGAGCGCGTTCCGCCCCGAGGTCTGAGCGTGCCCGGTGACGCCCGGCCGCACCTCGTGCCGTCGAGCCTGCTCCGGCGTGTACAGCGGCAGGTACTGCGGCAGTAGGGGGCGCGGGCCTACCAGGCTCATGTCGCCCCGCAGGACGTTCCACAGCGTTGGCAGCTCGTCGAGGCTGGTGGCGCGCAGCTTCGCACCGAAGGGCGTGAGCCTGTCGGCGTCGGACACGAGGCCGGCCGAGGGATCCGGGTCTCGCATGGTCCGGAACTTCACCAGACTGAACAGCCTCCCGTCCCGGCCCGGTCGATCTTGCCGGAAGAGGACCGGCCGACCGAGCTTGCGGGCCACGGCGAGCGCCACCACACCCTGCACCGGCGCGGTGAGCACGAGCGCGAGGCCGGCGATGGCAACGTCTCCCCCACGCTTGACGACGTCGTAGGCACGGCGGGCGGTTCTCATCCCCTCCGGCTCCCGACGAAGTCGCTCACGGCGTCGATCACACGGGCGAAGTCGGTGTCGGTGAGCGACGACCCGCTCGGCAGGGAGATGCCGCGGGCGAAGAGCTGCTCGCTCGTGCCGTTGGTGTAGCTCTCGTAGGACGAGAAGACGGGTTGCAGGTGCATGGGCTTCCACAGCGGACGGGCCTCGATGTTGAGGTCCGCCAGATGGTGCTGCAGCTCGGCTGCGGACCAGCCCGCGACGGCCTCGTCCACCAGCGCGGACGTCAGCCAGAAGTTGTCGTGGTCCTCGCCGCCGTCGGCACCGTCGGCCCCACCGAAGATGGTGGTGCCAGCGACGCCGGCAAAGAACGCGCGGTACTCGCGCCGCCAGCGTCGTCGCCGCTCGAGCATGTTCGGGAGTCGGCTGAGCTGCACGCGACCGAGCCCGGCGAGCAGGTTCGAGAGCCGGTAGTTGAACCCGATGTCCACGTGTTCGTAGTGCACCACCGGCTGCCTCGCCTGCGTGGCAAGGTATCGGGCGCGTGCCGCGAATGCCTCGTCGTCGGTGAGCAGCATCCCGCCACCCGATGTCGTCATGATCTTGTTCCCATTGAAGGAGATGGCGGCCGCGAGACCAGCGCTGCCGGCCGGGCGTCCGCCGCGCACCGCGCCAAGCGACTCGGCGGCGTCGGACACCAGCGGGACATCGTGCTCGCTCGCGAGCCGGCCGATGCGGTCGTAGTCAGCCAGCTTGCCGAGCAGGTCAACCGGCAGGATGGCAGCGATCGAGGCTCCCCTCGCCCGCTGGTCCTGCAGGGCCTCCTCAAGCAGGTCCGGATCCATGTTCCCGGTCTCGTCGCAGTCGACGAAGACGGGGGAGGCACCGGTATAGGTGATGGCGTTGGCTGTCGCCGCGAACGTCATGCTCGACGTCAGGACCACGGTGCCCGGCCCGGCGCCGATGCCCAGCAGGGCCAGGTGCAACGCCGCGGTGCCCGAGGACAGCGCCACCGCGTGACTCCGACCGGTGAAGTCCGCGATCTCGCGTTCGAAGGCGTTGACCTCGGGGCCCAGCGGAGCGATCCAGCCTGACCGGAACGCGGCGATCAGTCCGTCCTCTTCCGCCTGCGTGACGTCCGGCGCGGAGAGGTAGATCCGCTCGTTCAACTCGTGACCTCCTGGTGTGCGTAACCCGCCAGGTCTGCTGGCGGGAGTGGGTCCACGGTCACGTGCGAGATCAGCCGATGACTCGTCAACGCGCCGTGCTCGGCCTCGCCGAACAGCTCCTCGTGCATCTTCTCCCCCTTACGCAGGCCGGTGAACACTACTTCGACCTTCTTCCCTGAGCGCGCGATCAGTCGATTGGCGACGTCGAGGATCTTGACCGGCTCGCCCATATCGAGGACGAGGACCTCCCCGGGCCCACCGATGGCACCCGCCTGGATCACGAGTTCGCAGGCTTCCGGGATCGTCATGAAGTATCGCGTGACATCGGGATGGGTGACGGTGACAGGTCCCCCGGCCTCGATCTGGGCGTTGAACGTGTGCAACATCGAACCCCGAGAGCCGAGCACGTTACCGAAGCGAACTGACATGTAGCTGCCGTCTACCTGTTGCGCCGTCCAGGCCGTGAGACGCTCCGCCAGCCGCTTGGTGCGTCCCAGCACGCTCGTGGGGTCAGCAGCCTTGTCCGTCGAGACGTTCACAACCCTCTTCACGCCAAATTCTGCGGCGAGGCTCAATACGTTCTGGCTGCCGAGGACATTGGTCTTCCAGCCTTCCTCCGGGTATTGCTCCAACATGGGCAGGTGCTTCAGTGCGGCTGCGTGGAAGACGATCTCCGGCTTGTGCTCCTCGAAGATCGGACGCAGCGCTTCGACGTCGCGGATGTCGGCGAGGACCATGTCTCGGCTGTCGAGCAGTCCCTGGCCGTAGATCGAGAGCTGAACGGAGTGGAGGGCCGACTCGTCGCGGTCGAGCAGCACCAGCTCTGCTGGGCCGAACTTGTGGACCTGACGGGCCAACTCGGAGCCGATGGAGCCACCTGCGCCGGTGATCAGCACCCGCCGGCCGGCGAGGTAGTCCGCAATGGCACTGAGGTCGGTCTTGATCTGGCGCCGCCCGAGTACGTCGGCGATGTCCGCCCGTCGTACGTCCCCCAGGCGGAAGCTGCGCCCGAACATCTGCCCGATAGGTGGCAGGATCCGGAAATCGAGCCCCGCACGCTCGACGAGATCCTGCACCTCGCCGACGAGCTCGCCCGGTGCGGAAGCAATGGCGAGGATGACCGTGTCGGCGCCCGCCTTGATCGCGGCGTCCGGCAGGCTCTGCCGGTCGCCAATCACCGGGACGCCCATCAGTCGGAGGTGCTGCTTGCCTGGGTTGTCGTCGATCAGTCCCACGACCCGGTACTCAGACTGACGGTCGGTGAGGATGAGGCGCAGCAGTTGGTACCCGGCGTCGCCGGCGCCGTAGATCACGACGCTCTTGGTGGCGGGCTCACGCTCACCCAGACTGCGCGCGCGCGCCAGCCGGTAGAGCCACCGCCCGCCCGCGGAGGCGATGAGCGTGACGGGCGGGACGAGCAGCGCGATTCCGCGCGGCAGATCGGTTGGCCAGATCAGCACGAACGCCACGTAGGTGATCACCGCGACCGCCCCGACGAGCAGCACCAGCCCCAGGGCCTCGTCGAAGGTTCCGACCCTGTAGCGGCCGCGATACATCTTGGAGGCGTACCCCAGCACCACCTGCAGCACGGCGGCGGCGAGGACGTAGCCGAGTACCGACGTCCACTGCACCTCGCTGATGGTGAAGTCGTACCGCGCGCCCGCCACGAACAGCGCCGCACCCAGCCAACACAGGACATCCCATCCCGCGAGGAGTGCTCGGCGGGTTCCAGGGCGGGAGATCACTGCGGTTACCTTCTTGACTGAGGGGGATTGACAAGAGCAGGTGGAGCCTATCGGAGAGGTCCGGCCGGACCCCCGGATCGTTCGTCGGCCACGAGCCTGCGGAGCGTGCTCACGATGCGCGGGACGCTCGGCTCGTCACCGAAGAGCCGAGCGATGTTCCGGCGCTGTGCATGCGCCAGCGGGTCCGGGGCGCCGTCGAAGAAACCCTCCGCCAGCCGCCGGGCCTCGTCGACATCAACGACGGAATGGGCCCCGGTCATCACGATCTGCCCCACCTCGTTGAAGTCACGGTGTCCCGGCCGTGAGAGGTGGATCAGCGGCTTGTTCATGAACTGGTACTCGACGAGCATGCTCAGCCCGTCGACGATCATGAGGTCCGAGGCGGCGAGCACCGGGGCGTAGTCGCCGCCGGTGAAGACCGCAGTGTTGGGCAGCGCGTTCCAGGCCGCGAGAAGCTCTTGGGCCCGATCGGGGGTGATCGGGGATGCCGCGTCGTTGATGAGCGGCGGCAGGGCCGGGTGCACCATGAAGACGAAGTCGACGTCAGTCGCGCTGGCTGCCCACGTGAGCATGTCGTCGGCTATCAGATGGAGCATCCCGAAGTTGCTCCAGTCGTCAACGATGGAGTGGTGGGCGGACCACACGACCTTCGCGCGCGGCACCGTGCCGCTGTGCGGGATCGGCCAAGCAGGCTCCACATTTCTGAGCCGGTCGGCCTTGGGGTGGCCGGCCACGACGAACTGAGCGCCACCGCGCACGTTGTCCCGTTCGGCCACCCGCCGGTTGAGGTCGCCCGTGCAGAAGACCACCCATGCCGCGCGGTGGTACGGGGTGTCGACCGCCGTGTTCACCACCCCCGCGACGGCGAAGTTCTCGATGATGTTCATGGTCTCGTACGGGACTAGGCACAGTCGCGCGAAGCTGAGGTTCGACGTAGAGAAGGCCTCCGGGATGTCAGCGTCCCACTGCGACTGCCGGAAGATGAGATCGGGATCGATCGCGCGGACCAGGTTGAGCCGGTCGCGATCCTCCGTGAGCGTGATCCGGATGTGCGGGATGCCCCGCGCGTCCAGCCCCTCGTGCACGCCTTCCTCGTCCCCGAACCCGTCAGCCCCGCGGAAGTGCCGCGGTATCGAGGCGACGACGACGTCGAAGTCGTCGTCCTCCCGCAGTGCGCGGACAAGGCCGTCGGTGCTGTCCCACGCCTCGACGTGATGGACGAGGAACAGCACCCGGATCCTCTTGCGGATCAGCGGTGTCCGCCGAGCGGCATAGTTCGCTGCATCGTGCACCCGGTCGAGTTCTTGCCCCAGTTGGGTCAAATGTGTCCGCTGAACGTCGTCATGCTCACGCAGCAGATCCTGGGACGCACCGACGGCCCGATCGATCTCCCCGATCGCCTCCCGAGCCTCGGCGACCTCTCGCTCAAGCTCACCGAACCTCCTGAGGAGATTCCGGGCGCGCGCTATCGGGGACCTGACCACAAGGCCGCATACTACCGCCCACGAAACACACCCCTAATGGGGGGTGAACGGTCTGCCGCTATGCCGCCAGCCGCTACTGCAGCAACGTCCGGTCGTCGAATCCTGCTCCGCCCTTGATCTTCTCGAACTCGTGCAGCAGGTCGGGCACCGTCGTCCGAGCCTTCCGGTCCGCGTCGAGATCGAGGATGATCCGTCCCTCGTGCATCATGATCAGCCGCGTGCCCAGGCGCAGCGCCTGCTCCATGTTGTGCGTGACCATGAGCGTGGTCAGGTGGTGGCGCTCCACCGACTCCGCCGTCAGCCGCGCCACGAGCGCGGCCCGCTGGGGGTCCAGCGCCGCGGTGTGCTCGTCGAGCAGGAGGATCTTCGGCTCGGAGAAGGTGGCCATGAGCAGCGACAGCGCCTGGCGCTGACCACCCGAGAGCATGCCCACCTTGGCCTTGAGCCGCTCCTCGAGCCCCAGCTCGAGCGTGGCCAGCTCGCGCGCGAACAGCGCCCGCTTGGCCCCGGTGACACCCCACCGCAGGCCACGGCCCTTGCCGCGCTCGTAGGCGATAGCGAGGTTCTCCTCGATGGTCATGTGCGGGGCGGTGCCGGCCATCGGGTCCTGGAAGACGCGGGCGACGTCCCGCGCGCGCTGGTGGTCGGCCAGGGCGGTGACGTCGGTTCCGTCGATGGTGACCGAGCCGCTCTCCGGGCGCAGCTTGCCGGCGGCGATGTTGAGCAGGGTGGACTTCCCGGCGCCGTTGGAGCCGATGACGGTGACGAACTCCCCCGGGGCAAGAGTCAGGGAGACACCGGTGAGGGCGACCCGCTCGTTGGCGGTGCCTGCGAAGAAGACCTTGGTGACGTCGGCGAGGCGCAGCATCAGGCGTCCACCTTCGCCCTCGTGCCGGCGCTGCGCGTGCGGCGCAGGCCGAGCCGGGAGTTGAGCCACCGGAAGCCGCTCCACTGCGGCAGCACCAGCGCGAGGACGACGAGGACGGCGGAGACGAGCTTCATGTCGTTGGCGTCCAGGCCGATGATCAGCGCCACCTGGATGACCACCCGGTAGACCACCGAGCCGAGCACCACGGCCAGGGTGGCGATGAAGATGAACCGCGCCCCGAAGATCGCCTGGCCGATGATCACCGAGGCCAGCCCGGCCACGATGAGGCCGATGCCCATGCCGATGTCGGAGAAGCCCTGGTACTGGGCGATGAGCGCCCCGCACAGGGCCACCAGCCCGTTGGACAGTGCGAGCCCGAGCACCTTCATCCGGTCGGTGCTCACCCCGAGGCTGCGGATCATCTCCTCGTTGTCGCCGGTGGCCTGCAGCGCCAGTCCCAGGTCGGTGTGCAGGAACCAGTCCAGCACGAGCTTGAGCACCAGCGCGACGGCGGCGAAGAGCGCCACGGTCACCGCACTGCCCATGAGGCCGGCGTCGCGCAGCGGGGTGATGAGGGTGTCCTCACGCAGCAGCGAGAGGTTGGAGGTGCCCATGATGCGCAGGTTGATCGAGTACAGCGCGATCTGGGTGATGATGCCGGCCAGCAGCGGGTTGATGTGGCCCTTGGTGTGCAGGAGGCCGGTGATCACCCCCGCCCCCAGGCCCGCCACGATGGCCGCGAGCGTGGCGAGCAGGGGGTTGGTGCCGCTGACGATGAGGATGGCGGCGACGGAGCCTCCGGTGGTGAAGCTGCCGTCGACCGTCAGATCCGGGAAGTCGAGTATCCGGAAGGTCAGGTAGACCCCCAGGGCCATCAGCCCGTAGATCAGTCCCAGTTCGACGGCGGCGATCATGCGTCGGGTCCCCTACTCCTCGATGACGACGTCGGCGCTGTCCAGCAGCTCCTGCGGGATCGTCACGCCCATGCGCTCGGCGGCGGCGGGGTTGACGTACAGCTGCAGGTCGGTCGGCTGCTCGATCGGCATGGTGGCGGGGTCGGCGCCCTCGTCGAGGATCTTCACCGCCATGAGACCGGTCTGGTAGCCGAGCTGCTCGTAGTCGAAGCCGTAGGTGGCGATGCCGCCGTTGGCCACCGAGTCGCCCTCGCCGACGACGACCGGCACCTGCTTCGTCTCGGCAACCTGGATGAGGGCGTCGAGCGCGGCGACGACGTTGTTGTCGGTGGGGACGTAGAAGGCGTCCACGTCGAGGGAGTTGGCCGCCTGCTGCACCTCCCCGGAGGTGGTGATGGTGGCCTCCTCGATGGTCAGGCCGAGCTTGTCGGCGGCGGCCTTGGCGAGTTTCACCTGCACCTCGGAGTTGACCTCGCCGGAGGAGTAGACGATGCCGACGGTCGTCGCG
>NZ_JBTSDU010000014.1:0-37263 GCF_054605595.1 Georgenia sp.
GAGGGCCGGTCTCCAGTGCGGGAGCCAGCGGTCCAGTGAGCCAGGGCTCCGACCGGGGCGAAGGACGACGCGCCGCGGGTCTGCCAGCCGGGGACGGTCTCGACGGTCAGGCCGCGACCCGCGAGCGCCTTGGGCAGGTCCATGACGCGGGGCATTAGTCGTCGTCTCCGTCCGGGTCGTAGGGCTCGGTCGGCACGGCGTCATCCTCGGTGGCGTGGTCGGCCATGCGGCCGTGACGGTCGACGTCCCAGCCGAGGGTGTCGTCATCGGGAGTGGGTGTGCTCACTGGGTGCCTCCTGGGCATGAGGAAGCCCCCGACGTCGGACGGCGGGGGCGAGGTGGTCAGATGCGGGTCAGTCCCTCAGGGAACGACTCCGGAGGGGGCGGCTTTCCGGTGACGATGGCGGCACGGAGACGGTGCACGTAGTCGATGGCGAGCCGCACCTGCGCCTCAGCCTGGTCGCGGTCGCGCTCTGCGGCGTCACGCTCGGCCAGGACCCGGACGTACCCGGCCTCGAGGTCGCTGATGCGGTCGCGCTTGGCCTGCCGCTCGTCAGCCGCGACGCCGGCGCGGCGGGAGCGGTGAGCGTTGACCCACGCGATGAGGCCACCACCGGACCCGAAACCGATGCCGGCGGTGATGAGGGACTGGACGATCAGGTCGACGGTGCTGTCCGCCATGGGGGTGGCCCTCACTCTCCCGGGATGGCAGCCTCGGCGGCCCTGCGTGTCTCGTCCTCGAACGTCAGCATCGCTACCCCCCGGGCGAAGACTGACAGCGTGAGGACGAGCATGGACACCACGAGCAGGCCCCGGTCAGCGAGCGGGGCGTGCGAGAAGATCACCAGGGTGTAGACCCCGAGGGCGGTGCCGGCGACCCACGACCAGCGCAGCTCCCACCGCCACCTGCGTGTCGGGTAGGACGCCCAGCAGAGGGCGGCACCGACGATCATGGCGACCCCCGCCCCGCGTGCGGCGACGAGCTCCACGGTGGTCATGCCGGAGTCGGCAGGCCAGGTCGTGCCGATGACCCCGGCGACCACCAGGCCCAGGTATATGGCCAGGTAGAGGGCGGTGAGGACGCGCTTGGCCCACGGTGGGGCGGTGCGGAAGCGAGTAGTCATGCAAACCTCCTAGACGGCACTGACGCGCCAGTCGGTGCCGACCCGAGACGCGATGATCAGGCCACGGCCGACGACCTTGACCGTGCCCGACGCGCCGCCCTCGACCGTCTCCCCGGCGACAGCGAGGTTCACCGTGACCGTGGAGCCGTTCGTGGCCGTCGGGTGCACCAGGTGGAGCATCACGGTGTGCGCCCCCAAGGCCCGGTACTTGGCCTCGTTGTTGATCGTCACCGTCCATGGCGACGTGCCGTCTGCGGAGCCGGTCCTGGTGTAGGCGTAGACCTGCCCGGGGTTCAGCGTCCGGGTGCCCGGGTTGTTGGACGGCTCCAGCGGGCCCCGCAGAGATGGCTGCTCGTCCTGGAAGATGATGAGCTTCGGATCCTGCCGGCCCGACCCGCCGAGCCGGCCGACGAGGTTCTGGATGCCGCCGATGTTGAGGATCGGGGCGGACATCATGCCGGCGACGTAGGACCAGGAGACGAAGTCGACGAGGTTCAGCTCGAAGTAGGGCTTCGTGAAGTGGGTCTCGAGGGTGTAGTCGGCGCACGCGAACCCGATGCCGTTGCCCTGGATGACGGCGTTGTTGAACGCATGCCCGTAGAGGCTGTCCTGCTGGATGCCGATGCCGGCGTTGGAGAAGATGTCCAGCGCCCCCCACGAGCCGACCCCGTTGTCGCCGAACTTGGCGATGTTCAGACCTCCGCCGATGATGATCGTCATCTCCGCCGCGTTGCCGTTGCCGAGGTCCAGCATGAGGACCTCGACGGTGGTGGCGGTCAGTGACCGGACCTTGTACGCGAGCCCGTTCACCAAGACGAAATAGGTCGCGAGCGGGGTGAGGTACTCCGCCGGGACCGGCGTCGCCAGCGTCAGGGTGGAGTAGCCCGTGATCGAGGTCGTCACGTTGGCCGTCGCAGCCGTCTGGGTGGCGGTGGTGACGTGCCGGGCACCTGATGCCGTGGCACGGAACTTGCGCACCTGGACCATGTTGTTGTTCCCCGAGGGGTCGAACTGCATGCCCCAGATCCGGGCCGACTGGACTTCGAGCGTGCCGAACGTGGAGCGCCCCCAGGAGCGTGCCCGGATCCCGTAGAGGGCCAGCTGTGCGGCGTTGACCGTGACGTCCGCGTCCTGGGCGTATACCTTGGCGCCGATGTCGAGGACGACCGGCTGGTTCAGCGTGCGCGCCTTCAGGGTGATCACCCCGGTCAGCGTGATGGGGGCGGTGATGTAGACGGGATCGACCGCGCACACCACCCCCCGAGGGCAGTACAACGGCTTCGACTCAGCGATCGCCAGGTCCATGGCCGCCTGCACGGCGGCGGTGTCGTCGGCGACACCGTCGCCCACGACGTACCGGCCGAGGTCGACCACCTGCTCACCGTGACGCACGTACCGGCCATCGGCGGCGGTCTCAGTGAGAATGTCCAGGCCCGCCGCGGCGGCCTCCACCGCGGCCGGAGCTGCGGCAGTCACCGCGTCCGGGGCGAGCGCGTCGACCGCCGCCTGCGCCTCGGCCGTGACGTTCGCCGCCGCGTCCACCGCCTCGACGCTGATCACCGGGATGGGGTCCAGCCCGCTGAAAGACAGATACCCGCGCGAGACGGGGGCGGTGAAACCCGGGTAGACGCCGCGGGCGTTCGACACCACCGGACGCGAGGTCGCCACGGCAGGCCCATCCGGGGTCGCTGTGAGGCGACCGACCGCACCGACCGCAGGCATGAGCGAGACATAGTCCAGGGCCAACCCCGGCTGGAACGTGAACTCCACGTCAGACCCCCGCGATCCAGGTCAGGCCGGCGATAGAGAACGACGTGTTCGTGTTGACCGCCTGCCCACCTACCTTGAACGTGCGGACCTGGATGGCCCCGGCGGGAGTGATCTGCCCCTGGAACACCGCATCGACGGAGGACACCACCGACACGAGCATCGTCTGCTGCGGACGGAAACCCTCCGGGATGGTGCCGATGGTGACGTAGGTGCTCGTGATCGTCGGTGAGGCGGTGGGACCGAGCGCACCGCCGTTCGTGACCCGCCCGTCCCCACCACGCTCGACGATCAGTGCGCCCGCGTACCCGGCCGCGGGCGTCACCGTGGCGGTCACACCGGGACGCTTGCCCGTCCTGGTGATGGTCGCCCCCAGCGTGTCCGGCGCCCCCGCCGGCACCACCGCCCGGTTGAGCTCTACAGCACCAGCCGGGATCGCAGGCACCTGCGGTGTCCCCGAAGCCGGCCCCTGCGTCACACCCACCAGCGGGGCCGAGTCCGCGTCCGTCACGGCGTCCTTGTGCATCACCCAGATCACATCGATACGGGACCCCGTCTGGGGGGCCGGGTCCGTCGGGACGAGGAGCGGGCCATCATTCGCACCGAGAGAGACTCCACCCTCGGCGTGCTCGACCGCGTAGTGCCCCGCGCCCACGCTGTACTGCCAGCCGGTCGTCCCCGACGCCACCATGCCATCGATCACCCCCGCCGACGGCACCAGGCCCGCGAGCGCCTTCCGCGCCTCCAGCGCGGTCGTCCCCCGCGGGGCCGGCTGCCCGGTCCCCGGGTCGACGCCAGTCATGTCCGGGTGCACGAAAAGCGGGTAGATCAGAGCCATCAGTCTCTCCTCAAGTGTGGTATTGGACTGCTACCGTCTGGGCATGGAGAAGAAGTCGTTGCTCGCAGGCGTCGGTGGCACCGTCGCGGCCGGTGTGCTCGTGTTCGGGGGGATCCTCATCGCCAACGGCGCCGAGGACGACACCCCGACGCCGGAGCCGACCCCCACCACGGAGCCCGTGGTCGTGCCCACCGTCGAGCCGGTACCGACCGTGGAGCCGACACCCGAGGCGGCCGCGGTCCCCGCACCCGAGCCCGAGCCTGTGATCGAGGAGGCCCCCGTGGTCGAGACCCCCGCCCCCCAGCCCGCACCCGCAGTCCCCGAGTCGGCGCCGGTGACCGCCCCCCAGCCCACCCAGAACTTCACCCCGCAGCCGGGTGTTGTCTATGGGACGCCGGAGAACCCCCACCCGATCCCCGACATGTCGGGCGCCGCCCCTGGGAGCGATCCTCTGCCTAGCGAGTGAAGATCGCGAAGGCACAGACGGTCGCCCCGTTGCTGGGCGCAGCGGGGATCGTGACGTAGTCCGCCACCGCGATGATGCGGGCCGTGATTACCTGGCCACCCACCAGGTCTGCGTAGCGGTGCTGGTGGTTGACCGTCAGCACCGCCGAGCCGTTGCTGTTCGGGAGCGGCGCCAGTAGTTGACGGCCCCACGTGCTGCCCTGCGTCGGGTGGTCGACGTACACGCGGGAGCGCAGGTAGGACATGGTGGCCGTCGAGTTCAGTGCGTAGATCGTTCCGATCACCACGACCAGGGCGCCGGTATAGCCCGCCGGCACCGTGAGCTGCATCGAGGCGATGTTGAACTCGCCCGGCCCTTGCGGCACCGAGAACCCGTCGTTGGACCCGTCACCCTCGGCGAAGGAGACCGGGGACGCGAGCGCGTCGTTGTCGATGATCCCCGCGGGCAGGGACAGGGTGCCGGTGATGGCGGCGTTGCCACCGATCTCGGTGTCCCCGGAGAACGTCGCGGCGCCGGTGACGTCGAGGTCACCCGCCACGCCGAGGGACGAGTCGACCCGAAGACCCTCCTCCGTCGCATGGATACCAGCCGCACGCAGCTGGGCCGCGCCGCGGAGCTCGTTGAGGTCGGCCTGCATCTTGTTGAGCCGGTTGATCAGCCACTGCAGCCCGGTGTTGTCGGCCGGGCGGCCACCCTTCCACCCCGCGCTGTCGGTCACCGGTGCTCCTTCGTGGGCAGTAGAGCCAGGTCGACGAACTCGTCGTCAGCGTCACCCGAGACCTTCCCGAGCCGGGCACGGTACGACCCTCCGCGCAGGTAGACGTGATCCTCTGGGATCTCGATGGCGGCCCAGTCACCGGGCCGGTACTCACCAAGCCTCGGGTCCTCGTCGGCGGCGACACGCAGCTTCCACGTCGTCCACGGCACCGACCCCTGATCGACGCTCGCCCGGGAGTGCGCGTCCAAAGTGGACTGCTTGAGGACTGTGGAGCGGTTCACGACGGACTCGAGCAGCGGGTAACCCCGGTCGAGCTGGGCGGTGTCGGTGGCGACGCCGATGAGAGTTGCCGTCTCGAATCCGTCTCCGATGGTCAGGGCACGGTTCACGCGGGCGGTACCGTCCACGCTCGCGGTGACGTTCCCGACGGATCCGCGCACCGCCGACGTGTCCCACTGATGGTCGGCACCGGTCTGATGCAGCAGCGGGTCCGCCGCAGTGCCGGTCCGCATGACCCACTCGACCGCCTGGCGGTCCGAGGTTAGGCGCGGCTCGAACGCCAGGTCCGGGCCACCCTCCACCTCGACCAGCTGGGAGAGCCGCTGCCCCACCTGGGCCACCTCATACCCTGGGTAGGTCCGCTCGTGAATCCCGGTCTCGTCCGCCGGGAAGACGACGGGCAGGGACCCGCCGGCGTGCTTGAGGGCCTCCTGCACGAGCCTCTTGGCGATGGTGCCGAGGGAGAGCCCGGACCACGCCTGCTGACCCTGACGGACCTCCCCGACTACGGGGATCACCAGGCGGTGGTCCCACAGCGACCATAGGCCGAGCCCCTTGACTGCGAGATTCCCGTCGGTGTCGAGGTCGTGCGTCCAGATCGGGCCGGCCTCGATCACCCGGTCACCGACCTGCACGCCCAAGAAGCAGCGGGTGGTCTCCAAGGTGGCGAGGAGGTCACGCCGGTCCGCCTTGCCCAGGTCCCACAGCGGGACCTTCGCCGAGACGTCCCCGGCAGAGTTGAGCACCTGCGACCACGGCCCCGACGACGCCGGCACGGTAGCCAGGATCCGGCCCGTGCGCAGCTCGCCGGCGATGTACTCCACCCTCACCAGAACGCCCCTCCCGAGTGCCCAGTCGCGCACGCGTCCGGGTGATACGGGCCGGCCGAGGTGAACACCCACTCCGACGTGCCGCCGGGCGGGATCGGCGTCCACTCCCGGCGCACCATCAGCCCAGACCGGGACACCCCGCCGGAGTCCCCCGGGGAGCGGAGCCGGACACGGCTCGTCGCCTGGTCCACCTCGAGCCACATGCCCGCCGGCACGTCACTCGCGAACTCCAGACGCCGCCCCGTGCGGACCTCCTGCAGCGCGAACCCCAACGGCAGGGGACCGGCCACCTCGAAGGACGGGTACAGCTCGGCGGTACCCTCGTTCGACAGCAGCAGCCGCCCAGCGGTGCCGGGCGCCCCGAAGTCAAGGTGCCCAAGCACGCCGACGTCGCCGTCGGTGAACAGCGGCACCCGTAGCCCGCCGGCCTGCGCCGGTAGCCCCGTCGAGACTGGCCGCGCGGGGAGGTACCGCAGCGGATCAGGCGCGACCCACTCCGCCGCCCAACCGAACGCCCCCGACGCCCAGTGCTGGACCGTGGGCTTGAACCGCCTGAGGCGCGCCTGGGCGGTAAGCGTGCGCCCAGCGAAGCCGATCGCCAGCGTCTCCAGCTCACCGCGCCCAGAGGGCAGCGCAAGGGACGCCCGGAGGCGCGCGAGGAGCCCATCGCGGTCACGCTCGGACACCGCCCACCCCGTCACGACGACGCGGCGCGGACCCGCCCACACAGGGGCGTCAAACGCGCCGTGCGCTGCCGGCCTGTTGGCGAGATCCTGGCTGGTATCCGGGATCTCCTCCCAGCCCTCGAGCGACTCCAGCCACAACTCCTCCGACCCCTCTGTGGAGCCTCGTACCGCCAGGTCGCGCCAGAACAAGACAGTGCCGCCGCTCTCCGCCCACACCACGGTCACGGCGCCACCTTCCCCATCAGCTTCCAGGCCAGATCCGCAGCGACCTCTTCGGGGCCACCACGGAGCACCTCGACCTTCTCCGCAGCGAAGAGTGCCCCGAAGGTCGGCCCCGGCGACGGCGTGGGCCCACCCGCTGCGCCCAGCACTGCGCCGCCTGCGTAGTGGCCGACGTACTGCGACGGGATGTACGCACCACCGAGGCGGGCCGCGATCTCGCCCATGATCTCCTCGGACCTGGGCCGCTTCGACCGCGCCAGAGGCACATACCCCTCACCCTCGGTCTCGTCCTCCGCCCACACCCGCCACGCGCCGGCCGGGGCGATCTGCGCGACGTGGTTCTCACGGACCCCACCCGAGCCGTAGAACTCCACCACGCCGCCGTCAGCCTGCCGACGGGCACCCGCGAGCGCCTGCCCCGTGTACCGGGCCGCGTCCGCACCCTGACCACGGGTGCCGCCTGCACCGATCACCCGCTCGAAGACGTCGATCGTCGCCTGCGCGATCGTCTTGCCGTCGTAAAGCAGCCGGAGATCCTCGATCTGCTGCTTCGCGGCCGCGACACCCGCGACCGTGATGGCCGTCGTCACGTTCGCCGGGATCAGGCCGAGCTGGTCCGCGAGTGCGTTCGCGGCCTCGGTCTCGATGCCGGCCGCCTCTGCGGCGTTGATGAACTCCGCCCGGGCGGAGGCCATGGTGGCCTCGAGCTGCTCGTGCTCGGCGCCGTTGGCGGCCATCGCCCCGATCAGGTCCCAGGTCGAGGAGGCGATGTTGTCCAGGGCTGCCTGGTTCGCTCGCCCCTTCTCGGTGGTGATGTCGAGGGTGGCTCCGTTGGTCTCCAGGGTGCCGTTGAAGGAGTCGTAAGCCTCCTCCAGCGCGCGCTGCGCCTCACGCTCGGACAGGACTACCCCGGTGAGCTCGGAGAGGGTGGCGAGGTACTCGCCGAGGGCCTCAGTCGCCGTGTCCGCGGCACCGGTGACCTCACCGAGGACGTCCGACTGTGCGTCGATGAGCGGGTTCGTCGCCGCGTACTCGTCTGCGAGGTCGCCCTGCTGGTTCGTGGCGGCGGCGTCGATGTCCTTCTTGGCGCCCGCGATCTCCGCGGCGTCCTCTAGACGGGCGGACTGGTCGTCGAGGTTGCGGATGAACCGGTCCGACTGGGAGTCCGAGGCCAGCGACCAGTCACGGTTCGCCTCAGCCCATGCCTCGGCCTTGGCCTTGGCCTCGTCTATCGCGGCAGGCTGGCCCTCGTAGGCCTTGGTGAGCGTCTCGATCGAGATGCCCATCTCCTTCGCGGCCTCGGCCATCGACTGCGTGTTCCGGATCCCGAAGCTCTGGTCCTTCGTCAGCTCGGACTGGATCCACGCCGTGGAATTCTCGGTCAGGGCACCCGTCTGGCCGTCGAGGGTCTCAGCGAGGGCCTGGACCTTCTGCACCGCCTCACCCTGAGCCTTCGCCCACAGGGCGACACCGATGGTCGCACCCGCGAGCGCGATGCCCCAGGGACCGGTGAGGACCGAGGCGGTACCGCCCATGATCTTCCCGAGACGGGAGGAGCCACCGTGGAGGGCGTCGACGGTCTTGCGGAACTCGACGAGCTTGGGCACGGCGATGAGCGCCCCACCGCCGAGGAGACCGACGGCGGTGGCGGCGGTGCCGAGCCCGGTGACCCAGGTCTGCACCGAGTCCGGCAGCGACCCGAACCCGGTGGCCATGGCGCCGACGGCCTCCGTCGCGGACGCGACCGCGGGGAGGAAGTTGCCGCCGATGTCGATGGCCGCGTCGTTGATCTGGTTCCGGGCGATCTGCAAGCGGGCCTCGGTCGTCTGATACCGCTTGTTCGCCTCGTCCGTGAGGGCGGTGTTCTCTGCCCACGCCTCGCTCTGCAGGTCGAGGGCGTCCGTCACCAGGTCGGTGTTGGCCTTGAGCTGCAGCAGGATGCGCTGCTCCTCGGAGGACTTGAACCCGATGTCGGAGAGGGTGGTCACGACGTTGCCGCCGGACGCCTCGACGCCGTTGAGCCCCTCCGTGAAGAGCGCGAGCGCACGGACCGGGTCCTCCCGGAACGCCGCAGCGAAGTCCGAGGCGGACATGCCGGCGATCTTCGCGAAGTCGCCGAGCTTGTCACCGCCGGTCTGGACCACCGAGTACAGGTCCTGCATCACCCGGGACGCGACACCGCCACCGAGCTCGGCGGTGACACCCATGGACGACAGCGCCGAGGACAGGGCGAGGACCTCACCCTCGGTGGCACCGACGAGCTTGCCGGCACCGGCCATCCGCTGAGCCATGGTGACGATGTCGCGCTCCGTCGACGCGCCGTCGTTACCGAGGGCGACCAGGGTCGAGCCCAGACGAGAGACGTCATCGGCGGACGTGCCCATGATGTTCGACAGCTGCGCCAGCGCGGTCGCGGCCTCGTCGGCCGACAGGTTCGTCGTCTCCCCGAGGGCGACCATCGTCCGCGTGAACGCGGCGACGTTCTCCCGCTTCACACCGAGCTGACCGGCGGCCTCCGCGACCGCCGCGATCTCCCCGTGCGTCGCCGGCAGCGAGCGCGCCAGGGACCGCAGTTGGCCCTCTAGGAGGTTCATCTCCTCGGTGGTGCCGTCGACCGTCTTGGTGACCCCAGCCCAGTCGGACTCCCAGTCGATCGCGGCCTTCGCCGTCAGGGCGAACCCCGCCGCCGCCGCCAGCGACAGACCCATGACGACCCGGCCGGTCGCCTCCATCGCCTGCCGCTGCCGGGCGTTGACCCGCTCGATGACCGCGGCCTTCTCCGCCTCCGCCGCAGCCATCTCCCGGGCCGCCTGCGTGTGCAGGCCCGCCATCTGGCGGGTCTTCTGCTCCTGGCGGTCCAGCTCACGCTCGAGGACCTTCGCGGACTGCTCCGCGGACTTGAAGCCACGCCCGTCGAAACTGGAGGTGATGCCGACGTTGAGGTTACGGTCCTTGGCGGCCACCGGTCACCTCCCTGGGCGTCAGTCAGTGGGCGTTGGCGGCGGCCTCACGGCGGCACCTGTCACAGGTGGCGGCCGTGCCGTGGGCGATGCGCACGTGGGAGCCGTTGATCTTCGACGCGTCCTTGCGGGCGTGCTCCAGGGCCACACACCCCGGGCAGACGTCGATGTGGGAGTGCACCCCGCCGTCGTCGGGGTGGAACCCGCACGAGGAGCACCGGCGGGACTCGTGCCCCTGCCAGGCGAGGGCGGCGTCCTGATCTTCCTGAGGCCAGGACAGGAACGTGCTGAGCGCGAGGCCGCGCGGACCGCAGTAGCCCATCCGGGCCCGGAACAGCGGGTCCGCGCTCAGCCTTTTGAGACGGCTGCCGACGGCACCGAGTAGTTCAGCTCGACGAACAGCAGCTGGTAGAGCGCGTCCCACTCACCCGGTGACCACGCCCCCGTCGCCCGGTCGAGCTGGCCCGCCCACCACTCCTCGTCCTGCAGGTCCTCCTCGACCGCGCACGCGGCCGCGAGCGCGGGCAGAAACCTCGCCCGGTCGACGGAGCCGTCGGGGAGAGTGTGCGCGGCCATGAGGGCCTCGAAGTCCTCCGGGGCCAGCGCGGTGAAGGCGACGTCGACGAAGCACGCCTCAGCGGCCTGCTGTGCGGCGGTGACCTCCGCGCGGCGGGCCTCCCGGTCCGCCTCGTCCACGTCAGCCCCGCTGATGAGCGCGGCGGAGAGGGCCAAGCGAGCGGCGGCGACGCGCGCGTTCGCCTCGGCCGGGTCAGAGACCTGGACGGGGTACGACGCGCGCCGCCGCTGCTTCGCCGCGAGCTTCTCGCGAAGACCCATCAGACGGTCGGGATCGGGTAGTCGACCGCCGGCACACCGGTGATCGTGAAGCCCACGACGAGCTGCATGGCCTGGTCACCGACGGAGCGGACCTTGCCCACCGAGCTCACCGAGACCGGGAAGCAGTCGGCGAGCTTGCCCGCATCGTCGCCGCCGTCGGCCCACTCGACGTACCCGTCGAGGTCCTCGGAGAGGACCTGACGGACGTCCTCACCGTTGATGTCGGCCCAGAACGTGATCGAGGAGTCCGAGGCGGTCTTGCGGCCCTTGATCGACTTGGTGAACCGGTTGTCGAGGTCCGGGGTTCCGATCGACGCGGAGGTGGTGTCCCAGCCGGAGATGTCGGCGATGTCGATCAGGAGGGTGCCGGCGGTCCGCTCCACCAACGTCGGGATGTGCGTCAGGGCGGCGACGGTGGGGATGAAGCGGACCTTGGTGATGCCCGGCGCGAAGTAGCGGGACGCGGGGGTCAGGACGGTCATGGTGTCTCCTCGGTGCTGGTAGTGGAGTGGTCACGACCCCCGGTGGAGTCGTTTCCCGCAGCCGGGACGGTCGCGGGAGTCGTGGCGGCCCGACGGCGGGAGCGCGGGCGTGGTGCGGGGAGGGGAGGCTCCTCGGCGGGCTCGTCGACGACGAGCACCCAGCCAGACCGGAGCCAGAACGGCAGCACCTTCTCGGGCACGTCCGCGACGCCTTCGACTCCGTCGTGGGTGATCTTCGGCATGACGACCAGCCCCCTTCCTGGGGGTCGAGACGGGCAAGGGGGTCAGAGGCCCAGCTTGGAGAGGACCTCGTCGACGGTCGCGCGGATGGCCGTGAACGCCTCGCCCTCGTTCGACTCGAGCGAAGGCACCAGATACGGGCGCGACTGCTGCTTGAACCAGTACTCGCGGTCACCGAAGAGCGGGTGACGGAACCACTGGATGATGATCCCCTCGTAGGCGCGGGCGTGCGGCGCCTTGGTCTTGTCGACCTGGATGAACACACCGGGCCGGTTGTGCGAGAACGACACCCGCAGGTGCATCGCCGCGGGGATCCTCGACGACCAGGCCGCGTTCTTCTCGGCCGTGGCCTGGACGCGGGCACCGACCTTCCGCAGCGACGGCCGCAGCTCCTTACGCAGGTTCGGGGGGACCTTGAGCATGTCCCGCCGCAGCTGGAGCACCTGCCCGCCGGCGTCGATCCGGACCATGGGCGTGCTCACAGCAGGCACGCCCCCTCGACCGTGAAGACGACCGTCATCGACGCCCCGTCTGGGGCCTGCAGCGGCAGCCACTCGGCCTCGCCGGACAGGCCCGCCATGTCCCACACACCGTCGGCGACGTGCCGGTCCCGCAGTGCCGCGTCGAACTTCGCGAGCTCCTCACCGCACCGGGCCCGCAGCACCGCCATGTCGATCGACCCGGATGCGACGGTGAGCAGGCACCGCACGGTGAAGTTCTCCCGCAGCGACGGCGCCCCGAACCCCGGCTGCCGCTCCCACGTCGTGGAGTAGCCGGGCCGGTCGACCGAGTCGGTGAACCCGATGACGATCGCCTCGTCCATCAGCTCCCCGACGTGCGGGCCGTCGATCACCTGCAGGCCCGTGGCGTCCACCGCGACCTGCCGCAGAAGATCCACCACCGCCGGGATACGCGTCACAGGCATCAGGCAAACCCCCCGCCCACCGCGTAGGCGGCGAGCAGCTCAGCCGCCCGCCGCGGGATCGCGAACCCCGCCAGCGACGCCTCGATCTGCTGCGCGTCGATCCCACCCCGCGGGCCCGCCGGGGACCCCCGGTGCACACCGAACAGGTGGGACGCGATGATCTTCACCGCCTGACGGATCGACGCCTCCGCCGCCGCCGGCGGCGTCACCGTCACCGTCCAGGTGCCCGCGAGCGCACGCGGGACGGTCACGATGCCCGCCTCGAGGTCGACGTCAAGGTCCCCGGTCGCCAGGACGCTTCCGTCCGGGGCCGTCACGGAGACGACCGCCTCGAGGTGCGTGGTCGGCAGGACGAGGTACCGCGAGGAGGAGCGCACCCGCATGACGTGGTCGCCGCCCGTGAGGGAGACGTACACCTTGCTGTCGACGTTCTCGATCGCGGCGTTCAGCGCCTCGTTGACGTGGACGTCCTCGGTCGTGGAGTCCGGGGCGAGCTTTTGGAACGCCTTCTGCTCGGCCAGGGTCACGAACCGGGTGTCCTCGGGTGCGGGCTCACTCATGGCAGGTCAGGCCTGCTCGGTCTTCTCGACCTGGGCCTTGGCGGAGCCGCGGCCGCGCGGCTTGGCCGGCTCCTCAGCCTCGGCGGGCTTCTCGCCCTCCGGGTCGGCGGGCTTCTCGCCCTCGGCGGGCTTCTCGCCCTCCGGGTCGGCGGGGTCGTCGTCGAGGGCGCCGTAGAGGGCGAGCTGGGCGTCGACCTCGGCGACGCGGTCCTCCAGACCACGGACGACGTAGCCCTGGCGCTCGGCCTGCAGCGCGGGCACGATGTCGGCCCGGTTGGCCTGCAGCGCGGCCGCGCGGGCCTCGGCGGCGGTCTTGCGGTCCTGCTCGGTCATCGGTCTCTCCGTTCTTGGTGCGGGGCGTGTGGTGGTGGTCCGCCCGCCAGCCGTGCGGCGTAGCGGGTGGACCACGTCACGGTCAGAAGACCGGGGCGACCAGACCGGTGCCGGTGATCTGCTGGTGGACGGCCTTCGGCGTGCCCTGCGCGTCGACCACGCGGTCGAAGACGGCGGCGAAGTAGCCGTAGACGACCAGGTCGATCAGGAGCTTCTTGGCCTGGTTCTGCTCGGCGCGGATCAGCACCGGCGCCGAGGGGTCCTCCCACAGGTGCGCCTCCTGGCGGGCGACGACCACCGCGACGTCCTCGTTGGTGCCGGTGCCGAGGTTCGCCGGGAGGTTGTTGTCCGTGACGACCGGGCCGCCGTCGGGCAGGAACCCGCGCACACCGGCCGCGTAGCCGTTGTCCAGGCTGGTGCCGCCCACCAGGGCGGGGACCGACACGGCCTGGATGAACGGGTGCTCGGTGGTGTGCTGGTTCTTCAGCCACGCCCACCGCCGCCCGCGCATGAGGGTGAAGACGTCGTCCTCGTCGAGGTCGAGGAGCACGTCCTCCTGGGCCGCCTTCGCGCCGACGATCTTGCTGTACAGCTCCTTCGCGGTCGGGGCCGCCGACGTGTACGTGACCGCGTTCGCCACCGCCAGCAGCCCCCACGTGGCGGAGTTGATGAGCATCGAGTCGAGGTCGGAGTCGTAGGCCCGGAACAGGTCCTCGGTCACGACGTCGAGCGTGCCCTCGGAGCGCTCCACCGACTGACGGGAGATGCTCTGCGACCCGGCCGCGGTGCGGACCTTCCGCGAGATCATCTCGTCGTCGTACTCGGCCTCGGTGACGAGGTCGCCCTCGGCGGCCTGCTCCCCGACCGCGGTCTTCGCGATCTGGCGGGGGATCTCCACCGTCATCCCCGAGGCGGGGAGGGTGTGCTTGCGCATCTGGTCGGCGAGCTTGCGACCCGGGCGACCCTTCTTGGCGTACAGGTCGAGCAGGTACTGCGGGACGACGAGGCCGGGGGCGCCGCCGGTCGTGATCGCGCGGGCGAGCTTGTCGCCGCGCTCGACCTTCTCCTCCTGCATGTGCCGGGCGAGGCGCTCACGCGCCTCCCGGTTGCCGAGGAAGTCCGCGGCGACGTCCCGGAGGAACGTGTCACCGGTGGGGTCGGTCTCGCGGGCGTAGGTGCGCGGCTCCTGCCCGACGCGGGCGTGCTGCTCGCGCTGGTCGACGGGGGCGGGGGTGCCGGTCGTGGTGGCCTGCAGGCGGGCCACGGCCTCGTCCTGCGTGCGCTCCTTCTCGAGGTCCTCGAGCTTGGTCTGCAACTCGCGGATCTCGGCGTCGACGTCGCCCTTCTTGGAGCGGAGCTCCTCGACGGCGGTCTCGTCGACGGACTCGGCGCCACGCAGCTCCTCGAGCTTGGTGGCGTAGTCGTTGCGGACGTTGATCCGGGCGTTGATCTGCTCCCGGACCTTCCGGATCAGCTCGTCGAGCTTCATCGGACTCTCCTTCTCTGCCCTGACGGGCAACGGGGGTGGGGTGAAGGTCCCGACAGCGACAGGCGGTGCCCGGCCAGTCCGAAGAGCAGCAGGTCCTACGCGACGTGCAGGGTGGGGGTCGAGCTCAGACGAGCTCGAGCAGCCGGACGTCGTCGAGAGAGACGAGGTCACGGCCACGCTTGGTGGGCGCCGGCGGCTCCAGCCGCGAGCGCAGGGTGGCCAGGGCGGCCCGGGCGGTCTCCTCGTCGAGGGACCGCACGATCTCCAGCGCGTCCTGCGAGCGCAGGCCGGAGCCGGTGGTGAAGGGGTTCGCGCCGTAGCCGACGATCGCGACGTCGCCGCGGTGGATGTCGAACTGCTCGATGCGGTACTCGGTGCAGTCCGGGGACCACTGACCACGCTCGATCCGGAACATGAACGACATCTCGTCGATCAAGCCGGCGCGGAGCTTGGGGACGATGTAGGCGACGTCGTGGTCGGCCGGGTCGAGCGCCGGAGCGTCGACGCGGAGGCCGTGGTCGTCCTCGGTGAGGGACAGCGAGCCGTTCGTGGTCCGGGCGATCCGGCGGAGGCTCGCGTGCTGCAGCACGAGCGGGACGTCGAGGTCGGCGCGGGCGAGGGTCTTCGCGCCGGCGCCAGCGGAGACGATCTCCATGTAGGGGCCGTAGAAGTCCCACATCTCGTAGCCGCGCTCGTAGACGGTGGCGTACCCGTCGAAGTGCAGCAGGCCAGAATCGCCCTCTGCGGCCCGCACGTGGACGTCCTGGGCCCGGGCAGCCACCCACGGTCCCGAGGACGCCTCACGGGCGCACCGACGCTGCGAGGGGCGGTCTGCGCGGGCAGCGACGGCCTGCGAGCGTGCGTTCGCCGCGGTGGCGAGGATCTCTTCGTCCATCAGGACATACCTCCGTCGGTCTGGGCCTGGTTGGGGGTCCGTGCCCCGAAGAGGCGGTCGAACTGCTTGTAGTCGGCCTCGGCGAGGGGAGCCAGGTCCTCGAGCGCGCGCGCCTCGTCGGGGGTGAGGGTGCGGGCGGCGATGCGAGCCTTGAACAGCTCGGCGCGGGACTTCTCGTCCATGGCGAGCACCGCGGCCCGGTTGAGCTTGACGTAGCGGTCACCGTGGGCGAGGCGGGAGAGCGAGTCCTCGCGGCGTTTGATCGGAGCGCCGAGGTTCATCGTCAGCAGCTGCAGGTTGCGCTGGGTGACGTTGGCGTAGTTGATCGTGGCCGAGTCGACCGCGACGTCGATCATGTCGCCGGGCACACCCATGAACCGGCAGAGGTCCTGGTCGGTGTACTTCATCTGCTCGAGGAAGGACGACTCGGCCGCGTTGGCGGCGATCGGGTCGTAGGTCCAGTCCTTGCCCGTGACGAAGACATCCCCGTTCTGGACCGCGGCCTTGAACCGCCGCTTGTGGATGCCCGCCTCGGTGGGGTCGATCTTCTTCTCCTCGTTCTTGAGGATGGCACCGGGGACGGCACCGTTGACGAACCAGTCGATCGCGAACTGCTGGGCGTTGATCCCACCGGACAGCGTCATCGCGGCGTAGGTGATCGGGGAGAGCCCGATCGGCAGGCCTGCCACGGTGAACTGCCGCTCGTGCCAGACGTAGCGGGAGTCCGTGACCTCGCCGGCGATGCGGTACTCGACGATGCGGCCGCCCTTGATGCGGACGACGACATCCTCGGTGGCGACGAGGTCGATCTGCGCGGGCAGTCCGAAGGAGTCGGTCTTACGGATCACGCCGAAGTTGTTGCCGGCCCGGTCCAGGCTCATCTGCCCCGAGTACATCCACTCCCCGAAGGGCATCGGGTGCCCGTCAGCGATCTCCGAGGGCTCGACGAGGACCTGGGGCTTGGCGACCTCAACCGCCAGGCCGGCGGCGCCGGACTGGCGGAAGACGTCGACGGGCATCAGCGAGACGAGGTCGGCGCGAAGCCGCGTCGCCGCCCACACCACGGATTGCTGCATGGCGGCGTCCTTCGAGACGCTCACGCCCCCCGTCCGGGAGGCCGTGCGCTCGTTGAGCACCTCGGACGCCGACGAGGCGCGCTGACGGAACAGACTCACCGCTGCCCCCGCTTCCGTCGCGCCATCCAGGACTGCCACCGGTCAGCAACCCACGAGGACAGCAGCAGGCCGCCGCCGGCGACCGTGAGCGCACCGGCCGTCGACCACTGGCCGACCCACACCGCCGCGCCAGCGACGACGAGGAGCATCCCCAGGAGGTCCAGCACGGTCGTGATGAGGTCGCGCACGCTGGCCTCCGTTCACATCGTCGATTCGAGGGTGTCGTAGTCGTCGCCGAGTTGCTCACGGAGCACGTGCCGGGCGAGCGTGACCGTGTAGAGCGGGGTGATGTCTTTGAGGGACCGTCCCCGCACCCACATGAAGCCGCCCTCGCCGGCGCCCACGTTCCGCTTCGCCGCCGCCTGAAGCGACGGGTCGAGGTCCTCAGGGTCAGGCAGATGGACGAACTGGCCGTCGAGGACGTCGTCGAACAGGGCACCGCAGGCGTCGACCTTCTCCCGAGAGGAGAGCCGCCGAACCTCGAAGCCCTCGTCCTCCAGATCCCGGCCCAGCGACGAGGCCGACCCGGCGCCGTCGAGGACCACAAGGTTGCCGCCGAACATCGCGCGCAGCTTGACCATCGCGTCGACGACCCAGCTCGTGCCGAGCTCGTGCTTGATGACCTCACCGAAGATGCGGCCGCGGCCGACCGAGCGGGCCGCGAGCCCGATCGAGGACCACTCACGGTCCGGGGCGGTATCGACCGACCAGACCGGGGTGCCGTCCCACGTCTCCTCGTCCTCACCGAGCGTGGTCGCCTCCCACGGGCCCGCCGGGATGACCTGGTGCACAGCCTCAGCCCTGGGCCACCAGCCGTTGTAGGCGCGGTTGAACTCGTCCGCGTCGAGGCTCTCGTTCTCGGCTGCGAGGTCGGATAGGTCGATGGTGTGCCCCACCGCCGGGTGGTTGCCCTCCCAGGTCTTCGGGTCGTTCGGGTCGGCGGTCTCCGGTGCGGAGTACTCGACGTAGCAGGTCCGCGACTCCGTCAGCTTGATCGGGTCGTGGGCGAGTGCCTCGATACGCGCCCGGCCCGCCTCGACCTTGGACCACAGGAAGTGCGACTCAGAGTTGCCAGCCGCCGACGTGATCCACTTCTGCGCGCCCTTGACCGTGATCATCGTCGGCGAGACGCCCTGATCGATCCGAGCATCGACGTGCGCGAACGCTTCGTCGATGTGCGCCTCGGGGATCGTCTCGCCGTGCGCGCCGGACTTCTTGGTCGGCGCGTCGATGAAGATCTCCGCGCCCGACTTCCACCGGACCACCTCAGACCCGTTCGACCAGCGCGGCCGGCCCAGGAACTGCGCCAGCGGCGAGCGCGAGAGCGGCTCGTAGAAGTCCTTCTGCAGCCGCCTCAGCGACTTGTTCCGGTCCTGGGCGGTGTAGAGCACAGGCCGGGTGTCCGTGAGGCACCGGTGAGCGACCTTGCCCCGCGAGAGCGACGTCTTGCCAGCCTGCCGAGGAACGATGAGAACGATGTTGCGGAACCAGTACAAGCCCGTCGCCGGGTCGATCTCGCACGCGACGTCCAGGACGTCCTTCTGCCACGGCATCGCATCGCCGCCGGACTTCCAGATCTCCTCGTCCGACGCCCGCAACACCTTCGCGACCTTCGGGCCCAGCGTCTCCCGTGTCGGGTGCCGAGGAGTCGCGAACCGGGGCTGAGCCTCAGTCCGCATTACCGAGGTCCGCGAGGAACGCGGCCGCGCCCTCGGCGGCGCCGGCACCCCCGCTCACGGCGCGGAGCCGCTGGAGCACCTCGAGCGTGCGCAGCTGCACGGGCGACACCAGGTCGAGCCGGTCAAGCGTCGGCAGCTGGTCGAGGAGCCGGGCATTGAAGACCGCGAGCGCCGAGAGAGTGCCCTTCCACGGAGGCTCACCGACGAGCGCCGCGAGGTCCTGACGCAGGGCGAGCTCGATGACGCCGGCGGGGGCGTCCGGGTTGAGGGCCGGCGGCGCGGCGAGCGGCTCGAGCGGCACCGTCGGCGTCTCCGCCTTCGGCTGCTTGCCCTTCGCCCTCCAGGCGGCGACCGACTCACGGTGCCCCTTGCGGCAGACCTCGCACCGGCACCCGCGGCGGTACCCCGGCTGACCGTGGTTCGTGACCTCGCGAGCCATCGGGACCACCTCCTGTGGGGCGCCACCTGGGGCAGGTCGTGGGGAGAGAAAAAGGAAGCGGGCGCGGGTCGACCGCCCCGCCCGCCCAAAAAACCGGCAGGCCTCTGACCTGCGGGTATGCACCTCAGACGGGCCAGGCGCGCGACCGAGGACGCTCCGGCTTCGGGTCCCGGCGACCGCTGTTGCACCCGTGATGAGCGGGTCGCAGGTTCGCCGGGTCAGTCGGGTGACCGCCACGGTGCAGGGGCACGATGTGATCGAGGCTCGGACCCAGCGGGTGACTGTGCCGCAGCCCGAACACAATGACCCGGCTCGGCGCCTTGCACTCGGGGATCTCGCACAACGAACCCGGCGGGCACAGCTCCCTGACCAGCCGGCGCCAGGTCCGACCGCCGCGGCCGCGGCGAGGGTCCCACTCGCTGAGCGTCACGGGCTGCTCACCGCCTCCGGACATGACGAAGGCCCAGCCGTTGGGCGGCTGGGCCTTGGTCGATGGAGACACTTCTCCCGTTGGCACGCACTGTACCTGTGGATATCTCCCTCTGTCACCTGCCCGTGGCTTGCGGCGTGTCGTGAGCGACGGCCCGTGCCGTGACGTCGCCGTCGACTGCGAGGAGCTGCTTCGCCAGCCAGTCCCACTCACGCTCGGGCCAGGCCGGCTGCTCGCCGATCCACGTACCCACGCTCGACGACGGCGGGGTGCAGTTCGTGCCGTGGCAGACGACGACCGGCCCATCATCTGCACCGGCCCGGCCGGACCGTGACGCCGTGCTCGTGACCGCTGGCGCGTGCACGACGAGTGTCCGATCACCGCCCGTCGGGCGCTTCTCGGAGCGGCCCGTGCACCAGGGGCACAGGGCGTCGAGGACCTGGCCGTCGACGATCTCGCCGAGCATGGTCGCCACCTTGCGCACGACCGGCCTGAGCAGGTCGTCAGCCCACGGCACGGTCCGGTCGTCGGCTTCCTGGGCTGCGGTGAGCCAGGCCCGCGCGGTGCGGAGGTACGGGCGTGGGTCCTCGTACACCGACTCGACGTGCACCGGCCGTTCGACGCCGGCGGTCTGCGTGATCGTGGCCACGAGATCCTCAGTCGTCGAGACGACGACGGCGAGGGTGTCGAGCATGTCGAGGTCGACAGGGGCGGGCTGCCTCGCGGCGCCGGGGACCCAGCCGGGCTTGCCGCGCTCGAGCATGTCGAGCGCGTCGTCGATGGCCGCCTGCTTGACCGCCTCAGCGGAACGACGACGGCGTGACGATGGGAGCACGCGACGGGAACCGGGGATGACCCCGGTGGTGACGAGCTCCGGCCACGTCTGCTCGAGGTAGTCCAGCTGATCGTCCACGCGGCGGGTCTGGTCAGACGTCATCGGGTGTGGTCCTCTCGGGAGAGCGGGGTCTGAGGCTGAGGGCTGGTCTTGGGCTTGCCACCGCGGCGACCACGACGACGACGAGGCTGGACGAGGGTGTGGTCTTCACCGACACGGCCAGACCCCGGTGGTCCAGTAACGACCAGACCCAGACCCGTCCCGACCCGTCCCGACCCGGGCAGATTCATCTCGTCGGTGCCGGGTGCCGATACTTCGGCCGAAACCTGGCGCACACTCTGCTGCGGTGCGGTGCCTGCTCCTGGCGCTGCGGCGGGTCGCACACGCTGGGGTGCGGGGTCCGTCGCTGCTGCCGTCGCTGGTCGCTCGTCGCGCGTGAGGTTCGCCTGGGTGGGGTAGCCGTTCTTGGTCAGGTAGTCGGCGGTCGTCTTGCCGTACTGCGGGGCCGCTGGTGCGTCTCTGAGGGGGTGGTCGTCGTCCCACTGTGGGTTGTCCTGCCGGGCACCGTTACAGCCCTTGCAGGCCACCACGAGGGTGGTCACGGTGCCCGCCTGGCCGGGGTGGCGGTGGTCGAGAGTGCCCGTCCGGTTCGTGGTCTGGCCGCGCCACTGGACCCCGACGCCGCAGTAGCGGCAGTTGTCTCCGTCGCGTCGCAGCACCGGCGCCCTGAGCTTCGGGTCGCGGGTGTCCTTGCGCTGCTGGCGTTCCCACTCGACCTCCTTGCGGAGGCGGATGTGGATGAACTCGGGGTCCTCGATGAGCTTGTACCCGTCCATGCCGTTGACCTTGACCTTCGACAGCAGGCCGGTCTTGATCGCCAGGCGTGCAAGCTCGTCCGTGCGTGACCCACCGAGCATCCACGCCGTGCCGGCGTCGATGACGTAGTCCGTCATGTGCGCGGCCGACTGGAACGCGCACCGGAACAGCCACCCCGCGACCTCGTTGACCGTGCGCTCGTCGGCGCCGCGGCCGCCGGCCACCTGCATCAGGCGCGGGTAGGTGGCGGCGTTGTCGCCGGTGCGAGTCCATGGCATCGAGACGGTCTCCTGGTCTGCGTGGGATGGCTGCGAGCGCCATGGTGGTCAGTGGGTCAGTCGGAGCAGCGGCATTCGCCGGTCTGCTGGTTGATGACTCCTCCGCAGGAGTCGCACCGGATGGGCTGGTTCACGGCTTCACCCCCCTCGGACGCGAGAGCACGCGCGGGTCGATGCCCGCGAGCGCGGTGGTGGTCTTCGGGGTCGCCTCGGGTTCGTCGTGGCGGTGGGCGAAGGTGGTGGAGTTGGCGACGATGAGGAGGACGGAGGCGTGGCAGGGCTGGTCGGGCTTGCACCAGCAGGCGAGGTCTCGGCCGCGGAGGTCGTTGAGGTGGTCGAGCATCCAGGTGTGCCGGTCTCGTTCGTAGAGGACGAGGGTGGGGCGGAGGTAGAGCCACCTGGTGAAGAGCTGGACGGCGTGGAGGTTGTTGCGGACGTCGCCCCAGCCGAGGCCGTTGGGCTTGCCGACGGCGAAGGGGTTGCCCCACTTGCCGGGCCGGGCGACGTTGACCGCGCCGGGAGGGATGCGGTAGCCCTTGCGGCGGGAGAGCTGGAGGCGCTCAGGCATCGCGCGCCTCCGTCTTCGTAGCCGCGCAGCCGACGACGGCGCAGCGGTACCGCCTGCGGCTGTCGGCGAGGTCGGTCTCCTCCCGCCACAGGTGGGGCTGCCGTGCCGTCGCGCGCTCAGCCGCGAGCGCGTCGTAGACCGGGGTGTCGCCGGCACCGATCGGGCTGGCGTCGATGCTCAGGGTCTTCGCGATCGACAGTGGCTCGGGAGTCTCGATGTTGGCGTAGGTGAACGTGATGCGGGCTGCGTCGCCCACGATGCCGAGGACGAGTCGCCCAGGGATGCCGTAGTCGTTGGCGAGATGGATGAGGTCGGTGCGGAGTGTCATCGGGTCTCCTTGGTGAGGTTGAGGCGGGTCTCGAGGAGCCGGTCCATCTCCTCGGTCGCGATCTCGACGGCGAGGTGCCGGCCCTCGAGGCGTGCGCGGCGGGCCCGGGCCGCGAGCGCGGCCAGGGCGGTGTCGACCTGGGCGATACCGAGCGAGGCCGGCGGGGGCGCGGGTTTGGGGGTGTCGGTGCTCACTGGTCCTCCTCCGGGTCGATGCGCTTGTTGTGGCCCTTGGCGAGGTGGGACTCGACGAGGGACGGGACGACGTGGTGCTCGCAGCAGATGGGGCACCAGTGCGGGTCCGGTTCGCTCATCGGTGCTCCTGGGCTGGTGGGTGGGTGAGGTGGTGGGCGACGGCGGTCAGCCAGCCCTGCGGGTCCGTGGCCGGTGCCATCGCCCGCACCTGGGCGGCGACCGCCGCGGCCGGGTCCTCGGGGGTGTGGTCGGGGATGCCGTACCGCAGGCGGGTCGCGGGCTCGTTGGTGCCGGCGGCCCGGGCGTTGTCCAGGACCAGGCGGGCCACGAGAGGGCACCTCGCGGCGCACGGCGGGGCGCTCACGGGTCGGCCTGGGAGGTGTTCAGGGCGGCCCCCAGACGGGGACCCCCCGCACCCACCGTCACGGCACTCACGACGACCAGCTCCGTCCCGTGTGCACGTCCGTGTGATCGACGTCAGGGCCGTGGCCCCAGGGGTGGGTGCACTCCGCGACCTGCCTGCACCACTGGTCGAAACGCGGGTCACCGCACAGGGGGCCGGGCGGGGTGGTGTCGTGGAGGAGGGCACGCATCGCGTCAAGGTCGCTCACCGCCGCTCACCCCATCCCTCTTCGGCGCCGAGCGTGCGGGCGTAGGCGTCCCCGGACGTGTTGTGACGAGGCCGGCTCCCGCCGCCACGCGCCCAGGCCGTCCGCTCTGCCCGGTCATCGATGAGGGCCTTGCGTGCCCGCTCACGACGGGCAGGCGTCTCCGCGGGGTCAGCGGCGATCCGTTCGAGCGCGGCTACCGCCTTCTCGTACCTGGCGTAGTCGCCGCTCATGGGGTCTTCTCCTCGTCGATCTCGGACAGGACCAGGCGGATCGTCCGCCGACCCTTCGTGACCCCGCCGTAGCGGTGGTCCGGGCCGATCACGTGCTCACGGTCGTCATCCGCCCAGCACCCGTAGTCCGTCAGCCCGTCGATGAGGGCCTTCGTCGTCGGGGCGGCGTTGTTCGGGTCCTGGGTGCCGCCGCGCGGGTAGGTGATGTACGCGGTCACCCGCACGACATCGAGGCCCTTGACGAGGCGCTGCTCCCGGGCCTTGGCCGCAGCCAGCCAGCGCAGGCTCTTCGTGAGCTCGTGCCGGGTCCGCCAGTGCGGGCGGTGGTTGGCGTTCATCCACCACGCCTCGGGGATCTCCACGACCAGCTCGAACGATGGTGGGACGGTCACGACTCCTCACCACCGTCGACGCCGAGCAGGGGGACAAGGCGACCGCGCCACACACCGAGCGGGACCGGCACGTCGAGCGCCTTCTCCCACGCCTCCTCACGGATCCCGTGGTCCAACGCCCGGGAGAACCGGCACTCCCGCAGGTCGATGCCCGAGTCGCGGCACCGCTGCGAGTGCAAGATGTAGACGGTCTGCTCGGCCGCCACGGCGCGGCCGTAGTGCGCCGCCCGATGGCGGGCCACACCGACGATCTGTTCGATCTGCTCACTGGGCACGAGGTCGGTCACGGCTCCTCACCGCCATCGACGTCGTCGTCGACGTCCTCCACCTCGACCCCGGCGGGCGGCTCCTGCTCACCCAGGGACGCGAGGTGCGCGAGGATCTCGTCCGCGAGCGCGTCACCGACGGCGGTGCCGGTGCGGGAGCGGCGCACGTACTCGGCGATGCCGTCGAGGCTGCGGCGCCAGCCGGCGCGCCACGTCTCGGGCAGGTCGGGGTCGGCGTCTGCCGGGTCACGGTCGGGGTCGATGGACGGGCGGGCCGGCATGGCCACGGCGGCGAAGTCGGGGCCGACGAGGACGAGGAACGCGGGGGACTTGTGGCCGCGGAGCTCGAGGTAGGCGGGGTAGACGTAGGTCTTCGCGGCGGTGACGAGCTTGGCCGCGTGGCGGGGGCCGAGGCCCACGTCCTGGCCGTCGATGTTGAGGGGTGAGCGGAGGCGGGCCACGATCAGGGGCCGCAGGTCCGGCAGGGACGAGTCCCATACCTGGACGGTGAGGGCCTGGCCCTCGAAGAGGCCGCCGGCGTCGGTGAACGTGGCCTCCTGGCCGTGCCGGTCGATGTGGACCGACGCCATCTCCCACTGGTTCTTGTCGATCGGCATCTTGAACACCGCGAGAACCTTGTCGACGTCCTGCACGGCCAGGTCGATCGGGTCCGCCACGTCGTCGAGACGCTCGGTGATGGGGACCTGCGCGACCGCGGCCGTGTACCGGTCCGTCGCCATCACGTGCAGGTGCTCGCCCGGGAGGAGGCGCACGACGCCGAGGACGTCGTCGCCACTGTCCGCGTGGACCTTCACCGACAGGAGGGCCTGCCGCAGCTTGAACAGCGGCACCACGAACCCGCTCATGGCGCCACCGTCCAGACCGGGAACGCCCCGGGGGTGGACGCGGTGTGCGGGGCGCCCGTCGCCGGGTCGGCGAGGGTGAAGTGCGCGGTCTCGTCGAGGTGGCCGTACCCGAAGATCCCGCCGTCCTCGGCCTCGACGTGATCGGCGTCGAGCCGCAGCTTGAAGTCGGCGACAGCCACCGGCTCCGGTGCCGGGGCGGGGGCTGCGGGCGCGGGCTCGGCCGCGAACGCGGGGGCGGCGGGGTGGGTGTCGATGGCGTCGGTGAAGGTCTGGTCGACGAGCTCGGCGGCGACCGGGCCGAGGAGGGCGCGCACGTCGATGAGCACGGTCGCGCGGATGCTGGCGATCCGGTCGTCGTGCATGGCGGTGACGGTCGCGAGCTCGACGGCCGTGTCGGTCAGGTGCGCGGTGAGGACCCGGGCACGCCGCTCCGCGGCCTCCGCCCGGGTGAGCGCGGCGGTGAGGGCGACGCGGCGGTCCTGCGAGCGGGCCGCGAGCGCGACGACGGCGTAGATCGGCGTCGCGGCCACCTGGACCAGGGCAGCCAAGACGTGCCCGGCGAGGGTCCGGCGTGGTCGGGGTGGGCGGGTTGGGGTCAGCATGGTGGCTCCTCTGGGTGACCGTCAGCGAGCGCGTAGGCGAGCGCCTCCGCGTGGGTGGGGAACTTGCGGCACACCTGCTGGCAGGTGCCGGCGTCGTGAGGGGAGACGGTCGCCCACCACGCGGGGAAGAGGTGCGAGCGCCTGCGCCACACGCGCCACCGCCGCCGGGGCCTCATGACCAACTCCTTCCGGTGTGGGTGTCGGTGTGGTCGACGTCGGGTCCGTGCCCCCACGGGATGGTGCATTCGTGCCCACTGGTCGTAGCGGGGGTCGCCGCAGAGGGGGCCGCGAACGTCTGCGCGGTCATCGGGCACCGTCCCCGCCACGGTCCGGCAGCGGCATGATCGACGCCCAGCCCTGCGACGAGTACTCCGCGACGACCTCTTGACCGTCGAGGATGATCAGCCGCTCACAACCGTCGTCGGTGTTGATCCCGTAGGCCGTGCCGAAGACGACGTCAGACCGTCCGGACGGGTCCGCGATCCGAAACCGCCGCTGGCGGGAGACCACCCTCGACGAGGACGGCGGTGGGGGCGTGGGAACAGGGGTCAGGGTCACAGGTCTTCTCCTTGCATCGTGAGAACGGGGGCCGCGACGGACAGGACGCCGTCGGGGGAGAGCTCGAAGTCGGCGCGCAGCGGCCACGGCGGGCGGGCAGGCCCACGCCGACGCCCCTCCCTGGTCTTCTCCAGGCGGGCCAGGTCACGCAGGTGCCAGTCGCCGTCGGCGAGCGCCGCGGTGCGCGCGGCCGCGACCAGCTCCTGCCAGTAGGGCGACGGCGTCGGGTCGGCGGCGGTCACTGGTGGGCCTCGTTGTAGGCGTCACGCACCGACTGCTGGAGGAGCCCGCGGTCGGGGACGGTGATGCCCCGCTCACGGGCCCAGGCACGCACCTCCTGCGCGGACGGCCCACCCGTCGGGGCGGTCTTGACCTTGTACGCGGCGAGCTGGCGGCGGATCTCCGCTTCTGCCTTCTGGTGCTTGTCCAGCTCGGCCTGCAGCCGGGCGCGCTCCGCCGCGGCGTGCGCCTTCGCCCGTCTCTTCGCCTGCTCCTCCTCGAGGAGCTCACGGACCCGGGCGATGGCCTTCTGCGCCCGTCCGCCGGCGGCGGCGATGTTCGCTGACTCCGACTTCGCAGCGAGGACCAGCAGGCCGGCGACGTCCTCCGGCAGGCCCGGCACCTCGGCCGGCGCGGGAAGTGGATGCGGGGCGGTGGCAGTCACGGTGGTCTCCTTCGACAGGGCGGGAACAGCGGGGGGCCGCGGCCGCGGCGGTGCCGGCTTCGGAGCCGGACGGGTCTTGCTCGCCCGGGCACGGGCCGTCGGCGACGGGTCCGAGGCGTCATCCGCAGACGGCAACCGACCCGCCGGTGACGCCGCCGGCCGGTCACGCGGCGCGAGCGGGGACGGGCGGTTCAGGCGCTCCCACCGCTCCTCACGCAGACGGTCCGCGTCCTCCCGCGAGCGCGGGGGACCCATCGGCAGACCCAGGGGGGCGCCCACAGAGTCGATGACCTCGACGGGGCCGCTCATGCGGCTGCCCTCGCGCGTGCGGCCCGGCGCTCCGCGCGGGCGATGTCGGACTGCTCGGTGTTCTTCGCCGTGCACAGCCCGCACGGCTCCTCGCCGTTGCGGATGTGGCGGCGGTACGCGGCGAGGGTCCCGCACGGCTTCAACCCGTCATGGGTGATGCCCCGGTCCTTCGCGAGCTGGCGGCGGTCCCGCTCGGACACCCCACCCCACATGCCGAACCGCTCACCGTTCTCGAGCGCGTACTCCAAGCACTCCTCCCTCACCGGGCAGCGAGCACAGATGGTCTGCGCGGGACGGACAGCGCCCCCCTTCTCCGGGAAGAACGCCTCCGGGTCCGCCTGCGCGCACAAGGCCCGCTCGACCCACTCACCGGGCAGGTTGAGGGCGGGCATGCCAGGCGTGCTCATCGGACCGTCACCGATCCCACACCACGGCGGTGCTCCTCCCGGTGTGCCTCCGCTGCCGCGTCGACCCGCTTCCGGGGCCGGTCCTGCAGCGACCAGTCGCAGTGCTCGCACTCGGCCAAGTACTCCACCTGGCCGGTCTCGGTCGCGTGGTGGACGAACACCCGCGGCTGCTCGACCACCGTCGACACTGGTGGGACGGGGGCGGTCATGAGAGGCCTGCCAGTTCACCGAGGAGGGACGGGGTGTCGACGGTCTCGGCGTCGACGGCGGCGAGGTTGCGGGTCGCCTGGACGTAGTACTCGGGCTTGAGCTCGGCGCCGATCGCGTACCGGCCCTGCCGGACTGCCTCGTACACCTCGGACCCGACGCCCATGAACGGGGTGAGGACCTTCTCGCCGGGGCGGGTGCGGAGATGGAGGTAGCGGGCGATGACGTCGAGCTGGAGCGGGTGGACGTGCTTCTCGTCGTCCTCCGACCGGGACTCACGGAACGGGAGCACACGGTCGATGCGGATGTCGTCCCACACCGACGACGCGTACTGGCGCCACACCCACTGCGAGTAGCGGTTCGTCGTCTGCGGGCCGTCCCACCCGCGGTAACGCATCAGGTCGGCGGGCACCGGGGTGGCGCCGGCGTAGTCGTGCAGGCCCGTCGGGTGCTCGGCCGGGTCCGTGCCCGCGCCGGGCTTCCGGAAGATGAGGAGCTCGTCAGCGGACGCGACCCCGCCGGCGGCGCCGTCGTTGATGATCGTCTGGTGGGCGAGGTTCTTCTGCATCGTGCGCAGCCGGACCGCGAGGGGCTCCTTCCAGATGACGTGCCGGGACACCCACTCCCAGCCCCGCTCGAGGTGCCAGCGGATGACGTCACCGGGGAAGTCCCGCAGCGAGTCCTTCCCCGTGTTGCCCGAGGGGATCGGGGCGGCGTGCACCCCGGTTGTGCGGCCCGGGATCGTCAGCCGGGTGATCTCGTCGAGGACGTACCCGTAGTGCTCGGCGAACTCCTCGTAGGTGCGGGCGTTGGACAGGTCCCGGTCGTCGGAGGAGTAGTGGTAGAGGCCGGCGAACGGCGGCGAGTAGATGGAGCCGTGGAGGACCTCGTCCGGGAGCTCGTGCATCACCTCGATGCAGTCACCGTTGTAGATGGCCCACCGGTCGGTGATCTGCTGGGTCAGGACGCCCATGCTGGGACCTCGATCCTCTGCGAGTAGTCGTGCCGCGCGACATCGCGGGCGTGGTTCATGTGGGAGACCAGGGCGGAGAACATGGCGTCGGCCGCGTCCGCCTTCCGGCGGAGGTTCGCGAGGGCGTTGCGGCCGCCCTCGGTGGTGATGACGTCGACCCGGACCGGGCTCGTCTGCCCGAACCGCCACATGCGCCGGACCGCCTGGTACCACTGCTCGTAGGAGTGGGTCGGGAAGTACGTCATGCGGGAGGCGTGCTGCCAGTTCAGGCCCCAGGCGCCGATCGCGGGCTTCGTCACCAGGAAGGGCACGTCGCCGTTGGTGAACGCGAGGAGCTTCTCCTCCTTCGCGCCCGGGGAGTCCGAGCCGGTGATCTCCACCGCGCCCGGGATCAGGTCCGTGAGGAGCGAGGACTCGGCGTTGAGCTGGCACCACGCCACCCCACGGTCCGCGTCCGCGAGCGCCGTGGCGGCGGCCTCGCACCGTTCGGTCAGGGTGCGGCGCGACTCCTCGCGCTCCTCGCGCAGGCCCGTGGCGGGGACGTCGAAGAGGGTTCCCTCGGCGGGGCGGGTCGCCTGCACGAGGTGCTCGTGGACGTCGAGCGGGGGCAGGTCGAACCCGGTGTCGTCGAAGCCGTAGTCGGACGGGCGGCGCATCGCTCGCGCCCACGTGGACACCCATCGCCAGAACGGGTCCTCGGCGTGCCCCTTGAGCCGCCACCCCACCGCGCGGCCGGTCGCCGCGAAGGAGGACCGCGAGGTGTTCGTGCGCTGCTTGTTCGTGAAGAACCGGGACAGCATGTCGGTGTGCCCGAGACCGCCGAGGGCCTCCGAGGACGTGCCGAGCTCGACCCAGTCGTTCTGGGCGGCTGTCGCGGTCGAGAGTAGCCGGTACGGCAGACGGCGCATGAACTCCGTCACCACGGTGCGGGTCTTGCCGTCGAACGACTTCAGGATCGAGGACTCGTCACACACGACGCCGGCGAAGTCGCCCGGGTCGAACTTGTGGAGCTGCTCGTAGTTCGTCACCGTCACCGGCGCCGCGACCTTCCCTGAGCGGGACTGGGCGGCGTCGTGGCCGAACTTGCGCGCCTCGGCAACCACCTGGAAGCCGACCGCGAGCGGGGTCAGGAACAGCACAGGCTGCCCCGTGCGCTGGTGGACCTGGTCCGCCCAAGCCAGCGCCATCGGCGTCTTGCCCAGGCCGCAGTCCGCGAAGAGGGCGCCCCGCCCGACCCGCACCGCCCACTCCACCAGCGCCCGCTGGTACGGGAACAGGTGCTCGGGAAGGTCCACCGGCGCGAACCCGCCCGCGTCCGCGAGCTGGGCCTTCCGCGCGAGGAAGTCCGAGTAGGGGGCGATCACGCCGCCACGTCCTCTCCGGTGATCGCGGAGACGACCGTCGCGATCAAGTCCCGCGCGGCGGGCGGGGTGACGGCGTTGCCGGAGAGCTTGACCTGCTCGCGCCGGTTGCCCTCCATCAGGTAGTCGGCGGGGAACGCCATGGCCTGCTTGATCTCGGACGGCTCGAGCATCCGGAAGCGCACGTCGTCGATGTTCACCGTGCGGCCCTGCAGCACCGCTTGGTGACCCGCAGTGGTGATCGTCCGGGCGGGCTCGCTCGACGGTGTGGTGAGGCTGGACTGGTCGTCGCCTCGGATGTTGGCGTAGGGCGCCTGGTCGTCATCGCGGTCGGCCTCCGACCAGTCCAGGAGGTGCCGGCCCCGCCGCTCACCCGGGCGCCGCAGGTGCGGCTCCGGGATGTACACCGGCGAGAACACGAAGGTGCCGCACCGCTCGCACCGGAACGGGCGCGCGTGCGCACGCTTCCGGTCCGTCATCGGTGCCGGTGCCACCACGGCGATCACCCCTGCGCCTTGGGGTCGGTGCGCACGTACACCCGCACCCTGGCCCGGTTCGCCGACGTGCCCGTCGACGCCTCGAAGATCGGGAACTCCTGCCCGCCCGCGACCACTGTCGCCGGGGCGAGCACCCCGCCCTTCACCGCCCGGGAGAACAGGCCACCTCGGGAGGACTCGGGGATCTCGACAGCGTCGAGCTGCGAGCGCACGAGGTTGATGGAGACCTTGTCGCCGACCGGGTAGGACGCGATGATCCGGTCGAAGTTCGCGACGTCGTCGGCCAGGAGGATGCCGAGGGACTGCTGCTGCCCGGCGTCGCGGCGGCGAGCGCCCTCGGTGAGCGTGGTCATCGTGGACCGTCCCATCTGTCTCGGACGGTCTCGGCGGCGGACATGCCCGTCAGGGCCGAGCGCCACGGCTCGTCGGTGCCGGCCGGGCGGCACATCAGCTCGTACTCGATGCCCGGCTGGGCGGTGCACGTCAGCTGCGCGGCCCAGAGCGCGGCAGACCACGACTCCGCGGGGAAGACGTCGGCCTGCGCGGCGTGGGAGTAGAGCACCCCGTACTCGGTGCCCTCGTGACGCTCGTGGCGGATGTGCTGGCCGACCAGGTCGCCATGACCCCGGTAGATGCGCTGGGCCGGGTGCTGGTCGTCGTGGCGGGTCACCAGTCCGCCCCCGAGGTGAGGACCCGCCACATGCCGACCAGGGAGACGAGGAGGAGACCCGGGCCGATCAGCAAGTCGATGACCGTGGGCGCGCGGGAGACGTTGAACGCCCACATGCCGGTGAAGGTGAGCCCGACGCCGGCGAGGAGCACCAGGGCGGACATGACGAGGAGGAGCACCACGGCGCGCGCGGCGGCGATGGGGTCGAAGTCGCGGACGTCGGCCTCGTAAGCCGCTTCGGACGGCTCCGCGGCCTCGACCGCGTGCAAGAGCCGCTCCCACCGCGGGTCGCTGATGTCCGGCAGCTCGCTCACCGGGCACCCACCAGGACCACGAGGTCGTCGATGTGCTCCCACCGGTAGGCGCGGGCGATCGCGTCGAGGGAGTCACCGATGCGCAGCACGTCAGCCGGGGCCAGCGGGGCATTCCGGGCGTCGCAGGCGATCGCGAGACCACGGACGGCCATGCGCTCCACGGACCAAGCCGCAATGGCTTCGCCACCGTCGATGTCCAGGCGGGGAACCGACCTGGCGATCTCCCGGTCGGTAAGGTCCGCCGACGTCGGGGCGGGGGCGACCACCGCCGCGTTCATGCCGCACTCCCGAGAGTGCCGGCGATGACGGCGAGGGTGTCGCCGATGCCGTTGAGCTGCGCACGGGCGGTGTCCCGCTCAGCGCGGAGCTGCTCCACCTCGGCATCACGGCGAGCGAGCGCGAGCATCAGCGCCCGCACGTCGGCCGGGTAATGCACGTGGATCAGGTCCAGGCCGCCGACCGACTGTGCCTGCCGGGCCCGCTCGTCGATGCGAGCGAGGTTCAGCGATAGTGGCGACGGTGCGGCCAGTGCGGGACGGAGTTTAGGTGTCCAGTTCATGGGAGGATTCCTCTCGGTTGACGCCGGTCCCGGGCTGTCCAGGCTTTGATGGGGCCGGCGTTGCTATGTCTGTGTGCGGGGAACCTCGCCGCCGAGACCGGGGGGACCAGGCGCGAGCCCGGCGGCGAGGAGATCAGGCAGCCCGAGTGCCCGGTGGGCTCCACTGCTCGGCGGCGCTCATGCCGTCACTCGCCGACGCGAGCGCAGGTCGGTCACGTTCGCGCGGTGCTCGCACGGGACGCCGTCGAGCCAGGCGTCCACGCACGCCTCGCGCACGGTCCACTTCCCGCCCTTGACGGGCTGGGACCCGTGGAGACGGCCGGACTCGAGCGCCCGATAGATCGTCACCAGGCTCCGCCGCGCGACCTCCGCGACCTCGGGCGGGGTCAAGCGCGCCGACGCGCTCATGACGCTGCCCTTGCGGGCTGATCGGCGTCAGCCTCGTACACCGTGGTGAGGGAAGCGACCTTGATCCCGAGGACGTTGGCGATGTCCTTGAGCTCGCTGACCGAGAAGGCTGACGCGCCGTTACTACGGAGTCGACGGTCCAACGTCGTGCGCGGAATGCCGGTCTCCTGGGCGAGGCTTAGGTGCGACTTCCCGGCCGTGTCGATCGCCCCGCTGACGTTGTCGGCGACGGCCGCTGCGTACTGCGTGCTGTCCATATAGGCACTGTAGACGCCCGATCGGGCAGTGGCAAGGCGTCGAAGTACCCAGTTCCGGCATTGACGCTGCCGCTAATGGGCGCTACGTTGCCCGCATGGACATGAACGACGCCGTAGCCCGAGCGATCAGCGCCGAGCGCAGCATCGCGAAGATGACTGTGAAGGCACTCGCGAAGGACTCCGGGATACCCGAGCGGTCACTGATGCGAGTCCTACAGGCGGAGCGTGAGATCAAGGTCAACCAGGTCGCTCAACTCGCGACCGCACTCGGCGTCTTTCCGCACGAGATCATCGAGCACGCGGAGCAGATTCTCGCCCGTCATGAGCGCGGACCCGCTTCGGTGATCCACCTGCCTCGTCAAACCCGCCCGACGAGCACACTGCCGCGTGCGGTCGCCCCTGCGGCGCACGATGCGCCCGGCCAGGACGACGACGTCGCGGCTCAACAGGACGAGCCGTAGAGATGGACCGGATCCTCGAGGTCGCGCGCTCGCGCGGCGTGCGCGTGACGTGGCGAGATCTCGGCCGACGCAACGGGGAGTGCCACCCGTCCGGGCTGATCATCCTCAACCCGCGCCGGACCGAGCAGGCTCAGCGCGTCACGCTCGCGCACGAGCTCGGCCACGCCCACTACGGGCACGTGTGGACCGACGACCCCCACGAGCACGCCAAGCACGAGCGCCTCGCCGACGAGCACGCCGCCGCGCTCCTCATCCCCATCTGCGCCTACCGACGCGCCGAGACCACCGTCGGCAACCACCCGGGCGCCCTGGCGAAGGAGCTCGGCGTCACCCGCGCCCTCGTCGAGGCATGGCAGACCAAGACCCGGTGGCCGCTCGTCCTGAGCGCCTGAAAGGAACCAGTCATGGCATGGGTCAGGAAGCTCCCCTCGGGCAAGTACGCGGGCCGGTACCGGGGCCCGGACAGCAAGGTCCGCACCGTCGCCGGCGGCCCCTTCACGCACAAGCGCGCCGCCGAACGGGCGGCCGCGAGCGCGGAGGAGGACTCGCGCCAGCCGGGCTGGCGGGGGCCGGAGGCTGGGCGGAAGACGTGGCGGGAGTGGTGCGGGCAGTGGTGGCCGTCTCGGACGGTCGAGGTGTCGACGTTGAAGACGGACGCGGGGCGGCGGGATGTGCACCTGATGCCGAGGTGGGGCGACGTGGCCCTGGCCGACATCACCCGGCACGACGTGAAGGCATGGGCGGCGGACCTCACGGCGGGGCGGGGACCGGGGGCGCGGAAGGCGCTGGCGCCGGCCACGACGCAGCGCGTGGTGCACCTGCTGTCGGCGTCGCTCGCCGCGGCGGTGGATGCGGAGATCTTGCCGGCGAACCCGGCCGCCCGGCTGCGGCTGGGTGGTGGGTCGCCGGCGGTCGAGCGCTACCTCACGGCCGAGGAGTACCAGGCGGTCCGTGCGCACCTGGACGACGAGCACCGTGTCATGGCTGACCTGCTCGTGAACACAGGGATGCGGTGGGGCGAGGCGGCCGGCCTGCACGCGGCGCGCGTCGACCGCGAGCGCGGGGTGGTGATGGTCGCGGAGGTGTGGTCCGCGAAGGCCCGTGCGATGAAGGGCTACCCGAAGGGTCGACGGCGGCGTGAGGTGCCGTTGCCGAAGTGGGTGGAGCTGCCGGCGGTGCGTCCTGGGGAATGCGGCTACCAGCATGGCGGTGCGCGGTGCCGCGGCGGGCTCGCCGTGACGACGGCCGCGGGGGCGATCCTGGACGACTCGATGTTCCGGCGAGTGTTCGCGGCCGCGGCGGTGGCGGCGGGCGTGGGGCACGTGCGGGTGCACGACCTGCGCCACACCTACGCCTCCTGGCTGCTGCAGGACGGCGTCCCCCTAGCCGAGGTCGGCAAGCTCCTCGGGCACGAGTCGCCGATCACCACCCAGCGGTACGCGCACCTGGCCGAGACGCCCCGTGCGGCGGTTCTCGACGCCCTGCGCCATGGCGCAGAAATGGCGCAGCCAGATGCTCAAAGACGATCAGGAACGCTCAGAGTCATCAAGGGCGGGAAGGCCGGATAGTGGGCCTGACCTGCGGTAACGCTATGACAGGGCCAGTGGTGCCGAGTGATGATCAGAGGTGCTTCACGCACTTTTAATCCGCGGGTTGTGGGTTCGATCCCCACGGGGCCCACCGATCTTTCGTTGCGATTCCGCCACTTTTAGCAAGCGCCCCGGCCTGGCCGTGGCGGCAGATGGCGCAGAAATGGCGCAGCCGACGCCTCGTGGCACTCGTCAGCGGCGCAACGGAGCATGGTGCACCGTCATCGATGGGCGGGCCAGGACTTGCGCACCCTAAAAGCGGGTGCTAGAGTAAGTGTCACGAGGTCAGGGGAACAGCCCCAGACCCACACCGGAAGGAACCGGGACCATGAGCACCAACACCCTCACCGCCGAGCAGATCATCCGCACCGCCCGCACCAGCCTCATCCTGGACGTCGACACCACCATCACCACCGACGAGGCCGCCGACGAGACGACCATCACCATCGGAGACCACCGCCTCGCCATGGGCACCGAGTGGGAGGACGACGGCGAGACCGTCTGGGGCTGGACTTGGACGACCTACGTCGCCGACGCCGACACCGTCGACGGGTGGGAAGAGATGGGCACCGACGCCAGCCAGGACGAGGTCGACACCATCGCCGCCGTCACCGCCTGGATCACCCGCCAGGCCTGACCGACAAGCCCTGCCCCTCCTGCCCGGGGGGCAGGGCGCTCACTCCCCCATCACGAAAAGGAGGCCCCGATGCGCACAGAGGACACGCCCGACGGGATGCTCGGCGGCGAGCTGCAGACCGTGCGCGACTGGCTCGGCGTCACCGTGGACCGGCTCGCCGCCATGCTCGAGGTCAACCCGCGCACCGTCCGCGCCTGGGAGGCCGGGAAGTACCCCGTCCCGGAGGGCGTCCGGGAAGCCGTCGAGTGCCTTGAGGCCGATACCGCCGTCGCCGTCGGCGAGATCGTGAGCGCCCTGCATGACATGCGAGACCCTGCCGTCGCCGTCTACCGCACCGACGAGGACCTCGCCGGCGCGCGCCCCGACGCCGCACACCTGGGCGCCCGCTGGTGGCGCCACGTCGTCGCCCGTGCCGCCACCGAGGTCCCCGGCGTCATCATCGGTACCGTGAGCGAGCTCGACGACCAGCGCGTCCAGCACGCCGCCCGCACCTGACGATGCCCCCGTCGTGGCGGCGGCCAGACCGGGTGCCACCGGAGGATCATTGGCGCACCGACGACGCCATCCTCTGCCTGGAGTGCGGCCGGTGGCTCAAAGCCCTCGGCCGACACCTCCCCAGCCATGACCTCGACTCCGCGACCTACCGGGCGGTGTGGGGCATGGGCCGCCAGCAGTCCCTCGCCTCACGCGACTACGGCGCGGCCCGACGGGAGATCGCGATCGTTACCGGCGGTCCCGAGCGACTGACCGCGTGGGCTCCCATCGTGGAGGCTGCCCGGATCGCCGCATCGAGGGAGGCCACCAAGGACCGCAGACCCCTCCCAGAAGCCCGACGAACCCGCGCCGCCGCCGACGCCCACCACCGCAAGGTCCGCGAGCGCGAGGACCGCGCCCGGCAGTGGCTCGCCGAGGCTGGCTGCCGCGACCCGGCGGAGTGGCTGCGGGCACGCTCGGACGAGGGCTGGTCCGTCAGGGCAATCACCCGAGAGCTCGACCTCTCAGAGACATCCGTCCTGCGATGGATGGACGCCGCCGGCATCCCCCGCCGGCCACCCGGCCCCAGGCCTGACCCCAACCGTCGACCGCGGCGGCCGGAGGCGGGCATGACGAAAAGCCCCCCGCCCACCCTCCGAAGAGGATGAGCGGGGGGCTGATGTGCGGGGGCGGATCAGTCGACGTCGGGCGCGGTGGCCCAGACCTCGACAGGGGTGCCGTCCGGCTGTGGTGAGGCAGGCCCGGCGACCGTGGCCCCGGTCTGGTCCACGCGCGCCTCGACCTGCGAGGCGGGGGTGACAGCCGAGCGGGTCCACCACGCGGTCAGGAGCACCACGAGGGAGCCGAGGATGTCAGCGGACTGTGCGAGCCGGTCACCGATCGCGGTGAAATCGAGGCCCCAGATGAGGCCGAGGGCTACCAGGGCGCCGATGACGCCGCGGACGAGGGCGGGCTCCAGGGTGAGGAGCCGGCGCCAGCCGGTGGTGGGGAGTGCGTGCTCGCTCATGTCACTTCACCTCCAGGGTGATCGTCGCGCCCGTGAGGGCCTTTTCGACGGCGGCACGGACGGTGGCGATGACCTGCTCACCGTCGACGCCCTGCGCCCCGGCGAGTGCGGTGACGGCGGCGGTGAGTGCGGTGATCTGCGCCGTCTGCTGGGCGGCGAGGTCGCGGGACGTCTGGGTGAAGCGGTAGATGTCCTTGAGGCTGTCCCAGATGTTGCGGCCGTCGACGCGGAAGTCGATCAGCTCGTGAATCTCCATGTCGTCCTCCTCGGACGTGGTCGGGGTAGGTGAGGTGCGGAGCGCAGCGGTCTGGGCGCGGAGCGTGTGGATGTAGGAGCCGACGTCGACCTTGCGGCCCTTGGGGAGGGCATACTCGGCATGAGAGGCGACGAACCGGGCGCCGAGGTCCATGAATGCGGCCATGACGCGCGGGTAGGCCCACTCCTGTTCCGGGGTGAGGCCGCCCACGGTCCCATCCCATTCGCACTCACACCCGAAGAGGGTCGTGTTGCCGGTGGCTCCCTGGTAGTAGC
>NZ_JBTSDU010000015.1:0-37184 GCF_054605595.1 Georgenia sp.
GGCGTCCTCGCGCAGTTCGGCGGCGTGATGCTGGCGTTCGCGTTCATCGCGACCATCGGCATCCAGGGCCTCGTCACCCAGTGGCTCCTCGTCAGCTTCGGGGTCGACATCTTCGGTGACGGCGTCTGGCTCTACCAGGTGCCGGGCCTGCTGCTGCCCTACCTCTACTTCCAGGTGCCGCTCATGGTCATCACGTTCATGCCGGCGATGGAGGGCCTCAAGCCCCAGTGGGCCGAGGCCAACGCCACGCTCGGCGGTTCGCGGTGGACGTACTGGTCGCGCATCGCCGGCCCGATCCTGCTGCCCTCGTTCCTGGGCAGCGTGCTCCTGCTGTTCGCCAACGCCTTCTCCTCCTACGCGACGGCAGCCGCGCTGATCAGCCAGGGCGCCCAGATCGTGCCCCTGCAGATCCGCGCCGCGCTGGTGAGCGAGACCGTGCTCGGCCGGGAGAACATGGCCGGCGCACTCGCGCTCGGGATGGTGGTGGTGATGGTCGTCGTCATGGGCGCCTACTCGGTGCTGCAGCGGCGGACGGCGAGGTGGCAGCGATGAGCACGATGAGTCGTGGACGACGCCGCGCCACCCACGGCTCCGCGCCGTCGCCCATCACCCGCACGATCATCCTGGTGGTCATCGGGCTGATCTTCGTGATCCCCATGGTCTCCATGCTGGAGTTCTCGCTCCGCGGTGGGCTCGACGGCGGCTACGACCTCGACCACTGGACCGGCATCGTCGCACCCGAGAACGAGCGCACCTACCGCGGGCTGTTCACCAGCGTCACCAACTCGCTCGTGCTGGCGGTGATCACCGTGGCCATCATGCTCGTGCTGCTGGTGCCCACCATGATCCTGGTCAAGCTCCGTCTCCCCAGGCTCGAACGGGTGCTGGAGTTCGTCTGCCTGCTGCCGATCACGATCCCGGCAATCGTCCTGGTGGTGGGCCTGGCGCCGGTGTACTCCGTCGTCGCCCGCATCTTCGGCTCGGACACGTGGACGCTGGCCTTCGCGTACGGCGTCCTCGTGCTGCCCTTCGCCTACCGGGCGGTCCAGGCGAACCTCGCCTCGATCGACGTGGTCACCCTCTCCGAGGCGGCCCGCACGCTGGGCGCCGGCTGGGGCACCGTCCTCGGCCGGGTCATCGTGCCGAACCTGCACCGGGGCATGCTCTCGGCGTCGGTCATCTCGGTGGCGGTGGTGCTCGGGGAGTACACCCTGGCCTCGCTGCTCAACCGCAACAACCTGCAGACCGCCATCGTGCAGGTCTCCAGGTCCGACCCGTACGTGGCCGTGATCTTCGCGCTCCTGGCCCTGCTGTTCGGGTTCGTCCTGCTGTTCCTTATCGGCCGCGTGGGCACCTCGCGGCGTGGAGGGAAGTCATGACCACCGCCACCGCGGTCCGTACCGGCACCCGCGTCGAGCTGCGCGACGTCGTCAAGGAGTTCGCCGCGCAGCGGGCGCTGACGGGGGTGAACCTCACGCTCGAGCCCGCCGAGCTCGTGGTGCTCCTCGGCCCGTCGGGCTGCGGGAAGACCACCGCGCTGCGCTGCCTCGCCGGCCTGGAGGACGTCACCTCCGGGTCCATCCTGCTCGACGGCGAGGACATCGCGTCCACCCCGACGAACCGGCGGGATCTGGGCATGGTGTTCCAGCAGTACTCGCTGTTCCCGCACATGACCGTCGTCCAGAACGTCGAGTTCGGGCTGCAGATGCGCAAGGTCGCGGCGGCCGAGCGACGCCGACGCGCCGTGGAGTCGCTCGAGCTCGTGGGCCTGGGACCCCTCGGCGGGCGCTACGCCCACCAGCTCAGCGGCGGTCAGCAGCAACGGGTGGCGCTGGCCCGGTCCCTGGTGACCCGACCGCGCGTGCTCCTGCTCGACGAGCCGCTCTCGGCCCTGGACGCCAAGGTGCGTGTGCAGTTGCGCGACGAGATCCGCCGCATCCAGACCGAGCTGGGGATCACCACCCTGTTCGTCACGCACGACCAGGAGGAGGCGCTCGCCATCGCCGACCGTGTGGCCGTCATGCGCGACGGCGCCATCGAGCAGATCGGTACCCCCGAGGAGCTCTACGGCAGCCCCGCCAACGCGTTCGTCGCCGACTTCGTCGGACTGAGCAACCGCCTGCCCGGCGAGCTCCGAGGCGCCGAGGTCACGATCCAGGGCCTGGCGCTGCCACGCCTGGGCGACGCCGTTCCCGACGGTCCCGTGACCGCCTACGTGCGCCCCGAGGACATCGAGTTTGCCGCTGCCGGGGTGCCGGGAACCGTCGTCGCCACGAGCTTCCTCGGCTCGTTGCGCCGCACGCAGGTGCGGCTGGCCGACGGGGCGGTGGTGCTGGTCCAGCACGGCGCCGACACGGTCCCGAACGCGGGTTCCGCCGTGCACCTGACGCTGCGCCCCCACGCCGTCGCGGTCGAGCCGCGCACCGCGGCCTGAGGGCCGCCACCCGTCACGACCGGGCCGCGTGGGCCGAGCGCTAGCGCCAGATCGCGGCCCAGTCGGCACCGGGCGCCCCGAGCCGGGTGCCCGGCGGTGAGCGCGCCACGCCAGCCCACGGTGCCGACGATCGGCGTGGTCTTCCACCAACGGCCCGCCAGCAGACCGGACACGATCACGACGGGGATCATGGGCCCTCCCGCGCAGTAGGTGTGATCTACACGGTTCGCCACCGCCCCGTGGGAGCCCAGGGTCCGGTGCCGCGGACGAGGGCCCCGATCCCCGCTACCGCACCCGTGGGCGTACGCGAGGTGCACGGAGCACACACAGGCCCCAGCAACCCCGGCCGGGACGGTCGGGGCTGCTGGGGCGTACGTGCCAGAGGCCGGTGTGGGCGGCCGCGGGTGCGGTGGCGTTGCGAGGCACCTCGGCCAGAGCCGGTGCTCAGTGCTGGTGCGCGGTCGCGTGCTCGGCGACCTGCTTGCGCACGTCGTCCATGTCCAGCCCACGCACGCCCTCGACGAGCTGCTCGAGGCTCTTCGCGGGCAGCGCACCGGCCTGCGAGAACACGAGGACGCCGTCCCGGAACGCCATCAAGGTCGGGATCGCGGTGATCTGGAGCTGTGCGGCGAGCGTCTGCTCGGCCTCGGTGTCCACCTTCGCGAACGTGATGTCCGTGTGGGTCTCGGACGCCTTCTCGTAGATCGGGGCGAACTGCTTGCAGGGGCCGCACCAGTCGGCCCAGAAGTCGACCAGGGTGATGCCCTCGCCGTTGATCGTGCTCTCGAACTCGTCGGTGGTCAGGTTCTTCGTGGCCATGCTCGTACTCCTTGCCTCCACGGCCGTCGAGGTCACGACGGCTTCGAACGTTCGTCTACGTCTCAACGCAGCACTCTGTTGCGTATTCCTCGATGATAAGCGTGATACCCCGCCAGGTATTCCCGTGGGCTCCCGCCCCGGCCATGGTCCGCTTCTCACCCGGGCCCGGTCCGGTGCCGTCCTGGCCGGATCCGGTTCCCGACCGGCCGGATCGGGCCCGCCACCGGGACAGATCGCCGCCGGCGCTCCCCACGGCGGGGTGTGCGCCCGTACCCTGGACACTATGAGCGAGACCTTGCTGACCCCGGCGTCCGGCCCCGTCGCCGACGATGCCGCCGCCGCGACGCCGGACGTCGCCCGCGAGGCGGCCCGGGCGGGCGTCGTCGCCGCCGCCACGGCCGCGAAGAAGGCCTCCCGCGTCCTCGCCACCGCGACGCGCGCCACCAAGGACGCCGCGCTGCACGCGATGGCGGACGCACTCGTCGCCGACGCCGCACGCATCGTCGAGGCCAACGCCGTCGACCTCGAACGCGGCCGCACCACCGGGATGAAGTCCTCCCTGCTCGACCGCCTCGCGCTCGACGACGCCCGCATCGCCTCCATCGCCGACGCGCTGCGCGAGCTCGCCGCGCTCCCGGACCCGGTCGGTGAGGTCGTCCGCGGTTCCACGCTCCCCAACGGGCTGCACCTGCGCCAGGTCCGGGTCCCCATGGGCGTCGTCGGCATGATCTACGAGGCCCGCCCCAACGTCACGGTCGACGCCGCCGGCCTGGCGCTGAAGTCCGGCAACGCCGTCATCCTCCGGGGCGGCTCCGCTGCCGCGAGCTCCAACGAGGTCATCGTCGCGATCCTCGGTGACGCCCTCGAGGCGCAGGGCCTGCCTCGGGCCCTCGTGCAGTCCATCGACGCGCACGGCCGCGCCGGGGCCGTCGAGCTCATGCGCGCCCGCGGCCTCGTCGACGTTCTCGTCCCGCGCGGCGGGGCCGATCTCATCCAGACCGTCGTGCGCGAGTCCGTGGTCCCCGTCATCGAGACCGGCGTCGGGAACTGTCATGTCTTCGTCGACGCCAGCGCCGACGTCGCCAAGGCGGTGCCGATCGTGCTCAACTCCAAGACCCAGCGCACCGGCGTGTGCAACGCGGCGGAGACCCTGCTCGTCCACCGCGACATCGCGGGGGAGTTCCTGCCTGCCGTCCTGGGGGCCCTGCAGGAGAAGGGCGTCACCATCCACGGCGACGACGTCGTCGCGGCCGTTGCGCCGAACGTCCCCGGCCCGCTGCGGTTCGAGCCCGCCACCGAGACCGACTGGGAGACCGAGTACCTCTCCCTCGACCTCGCGGTCAAGGTCGTCGACTCCCTCGACGACGCGCTCGAGCACATCTCCCGCTACTCCTCCGGGCACACCGAGGTCATCTGCACCCAGGACGTGACGTCCGTGCGGCGCTTCACCACCGAGCTGGACTCCGCCGCGCTCATCGTCAACGCCTCCTCCCGGTTCACCGACGGCGGCCAGTTCGGCCTCGGCGCCGAGATCGGCATCTCGACCCAGAAGTTGCACGCCCGCGGCCCCATGGGTCTCGCCGAGCTGACCACCACCAGCTGGATCGTGGAGGGCGACGGCCAGATCCGGGAGTAGACCTGTTCACACGAGCGCGTTCGATGGGGGACGATCTGACCATGGAGCCCGTCGTCGTGGACGAGACCGTGACCGACCTCGACTACGTGCTGGCGACGGCGCGGGCGGCACACGCCGCGATGACGGGCGTCATCCAGGGCAAGGACGACGCGGTGCGCACGGCGCTGACCGTGCTCCTGGCGGGCGGGCACCTCCTCATCGAGGACGTCCCGGGTGTGGGCAAGACCATGCTGGCCAAGACGCTCGCCAAGACCGTCGACTCCACCGTCCGCCGTATCCAGTTCACCCCGGACCTGCTGCCCTCCGACGTCACCGGCGTCAGCGTCTTCGACCAGGACGCGCGCACCTTCACCTTCCGCCCGGGCGCCGTCTTCGCCAACGTCGTCGTCGGCGACGAGATCAACCGCGCCTCCCCGAAGACGCAGTCGGCGCTGCTGGAGGCGATGGAGGAACGGCAGGTCACCGTGGACGGGCGCACCCACGCGCTGCCGGCCCCGTTCATCGTCATGGCGACGCAGAACCCCCTCGAGATGGAGGGCACCTACCCGCTGCCCGAGGCCCAGCGGGACCGGTTCATGGCCAGGATCTCGATGGGCTACCCGTCCGTGCGCGCCGAGATGGAGATGCTGGCGGCGCACGCCTCCCACGACCCGCTCGAGGCGCTCCGACCGGTCACCGACGCCGCGACCGTCGCCGCAATGGTCGGCACCGTCGCCCAGCTCTTCGCCGGCCCGGCCGTGCGCCAGTACGTCGTCGACCTCGTCACCGCCACCCGCGCCAGTCCCTACCTGCGCCTGGGGGCGTCGCCGCGCGCCGGGCTGCAGCTCCTGCGGGCTTCGCGCGCGCATGCCGCCCTCGAGGGGCGCGACCACGTCCTGCCCGACGACGTCCAGCAGCTCGCCGGGGCCGTCCTCTCCCACCGCGTGCTGCTGACCGGTGAGGCCGAGGTCGGCGGTGTCACCACCCGCGACGTGGTCGCCGCGCTCGTCGCCGAGGTGCCGGTCCCGGCGGGCCCACGATGAGGCTCGGCCCACCATGATCCGGCCCCGCCTCACCGCCCGCGGCTGGGGCTTCCTGGGCGTGGGCGCCGGTGTCGCGCTGCTGGCCGTCCTCCTCGGGTTCCCCGACCTCACCCGGGTGGGGGTGCTGCTCGCCGGGCTCCCGATCCTCGCGCGGCTCCTCGGTCTGCGGGGCGTGCCGCGGCTCGCGCTGACGCGCACCGTCACCCCCGCGCGCCTCGCCCCCGGCGACGACGCCGTGGTGCGGCTCGTCGTGCGCAACGTCGGCCGCCGGGCGACGCCGGCATACCTGGCGGAGGAACGGGTCATGGGCGGGGCCGGCGCGCGGCTGTTCGTGCCGCCCCTGGGTGTGGGTGCCGCGCACACGGTGAGCTACCGCCTCCACGGCGCCACGCGCGGCGTGTACGCGGCGGGCCCGCTGACGTTGGAGGTGCCGGACCTGTTCGGGTTGACGAGCGGCCGCCACGAGCTGCCCGGCGCCGCCGAGATCATCGTGCTGCCTCGCGTCGAGCCGCTCGGCGGGGCCGGGCTGCGACGCGTGGGCGACATCGGGGAGCGGCCCGTGCCGCACACCGTCGCCTCGCACGGCGAGGAGGACGTCAGCACCCGGCAGTACCGCCACGGGGACGATCTGCGCCGCGTCCACTGGCCCGCCACCGCCCACCGGGCCCAGCTCATGGTGCGACAGGAGGAGCAGCCCGCCCGGCGCCGCGCCGCCCTGGTACTCGACGCCCGCCGCGGGGTCCACGCCGGCGAGGGCGAGGACAGCTCCTTCGAGTGGGCGGTCAGCGCGCTCGCCTCCGCCGCGACACACCTCGCGGCGCGCGGGTACGCGTTCTCGCTCGCCACCGCGGAGACGGTCCGCTCGGGCCTCGCCGAGCGCACGCTCGACCTCGACCACGTGCTGCTCCAGCTCGCCCTCGCCGAGCCCGTGCTGGACGACCTCGACCACCAGCTACGGGCCGCGCGGGGCAGCCACGCGGGCGTCGTCGTCGCCGCGGTCACGGAGTACGACGAGCTCACCCTGCGGCGGGTGGCTGCCGTCCGACCCACCGGGGCCCTGGGGGTGCTGCTGCTGCTCGACGCCGGCACATTCGTGCCCTCGGCCGTGCCCGCCTCGCCCGACGCCGACGCCGAACCGGTGGGCCGGCACCGCATGGACGTCCTCGCCGGCCGCGCGAACACCCGGGCCACCCGCGCAGACACCCTCGCCGGCCAGGTCGCCGCCGTGGGGTGGCGCACCGCCGTCGTCCGGGGCGGCGAGGACGTGCGCGGCCCCTGGACCCGCGCGACGGCGAAGGGTGTGGGCGGCCCCGGTGCGGGAGCGGGAGCGGGAGCCGGAGCCGGGACCGGAGCGGGGGCGGGAGCGGCCGCGGCGGGCGGGCCCGGTGCGAGGCTCGGCACCGGTGCGGGGCCGGCGAGCGGGAGGTGGACATGATCGCCCGGGGGAGGTGGGGCACCGCCTTGCTCGCCGCACTGACGACGCTCGCCGGCGGCTGGTCCGTCTCGACCCTGCTGGACGCCGACACGGCGTTCGTGCCCACCGTCATCGCGGTCGCCGTGGTGGTGCTCGTCGGAGGCCTGGCCCGCACCGCCCGCCTGCCCGGCCGGCTCGTCGTCGTCGCTCAGCTCCTGATCGCCCTGCTGGCCGTGAGCTGGTTGCTGCTGCCCGGCCACCACCGGTACGCCCTGCCGGCACCGTCGATCCTCGACGAGGTCGCCCGGCTGGTGGCGCTCGCGCGCGAGACCATCCAGATCGAGACCACCCCCGTGACCACCAACGAGGGGATGGTGCTGCTCACCGTCGTCGCCCTCACCGGCGTGGCCGTCGCGGTGGACGCGCTCGCCGTCACGTACGCGATGCCGGTGGCCGCCGGGCTGCCGCTGCTGGTGGTGGGCACCGTGACGGCGTCCAACACGGGTTCGCCGCAGCCACCCTGGTACTTCCTCGCACCCGCGTCGTGCTGGCTCGCGCTGGTGGCACAGCAGGGCCGCCGCCGCGTACGCACCTGGGCCGCCCCGACCGCCGGCTCCTGGAACGACGACATGGCCGTGCGGCCGGTGGCCCGCCGTTTCAACGCCCACGCGCGGGTGCTCGGTGTCGGCGCCGTCGCGCTCGCCGTCGCGGCGCCCGTGTTCCTCCCGCACCTGCCCCCGGCCGACATCATCAAGAACGCCACGAGCCTCGGGCCGGGCGGGGACGGGATCAGCTTCACGGAGACCCTGGACCTCGCCGCGGACCTCGGCAGCCGCAGCCGCGAACCGGTCCTGGTGTACCGCAGCGACGACCCTCGCCCCACGCCCCTGCGTGTCCTCGTCTCCACCACCTACGAGGACGGGCGGTGGCAGCCGCCGGAGCGGGGCCGCGGCCCGGCGCCCGAGACCCCGCTGCCACGGTTCGTCGACGGCATCACCCAGGTCCCGCGCCGGATCGAGGTGACCCACAACGACATCCGTGCCCCCCAGGTGGCGGTGCCCTACCCGCTCATCGATGCCGACTTCCCGGGCACCGACTGGGCAAGGGACGGCGAGACCGGCACGGTGGCTGTCGCGCGGCAGCCGGAGCAGTACCAGGCGGTGTACACCAGCATCGTCGGGCGGCTCCCGGACGGAGTGGGCGAGTACGGCGCCCCCTTCCCGGGCGACCCGCAGCTCCTCGCCGTCGACTCGGTCGCCGCCGACCGCGTCGCCCTGCTCGCGGCCGATCTCACCGCCGGTACCGTCAACCAGGTGCAGGCCGCGCGGGCGATCCAGGAGTACCTGCGCGGCCCGGACTTCACCTACTCGCTCACCCTCGCTGACCCGGTACAGGGGCCCGACGGCGCCCCGCTCGACCCGGTGAGCCACTTCCTCGAGACCAGGCAGGGCTACTGCGTGCAGTTCGCCTCCGCCATGATCATGCTCTCGCGTGCCGCCGGGATCCCGGCGCGGCTCGGTGTCGGGTTCCTGGCGGGGGAGGAGCAGAGCGACGGCTCCCGGGTGGTGCTCGCCTCCGACGCCCACGCGTGGCCGGAGCTGTACCTCACCGGTCTCGGTTGGACGCGGTTCGAGCCGACACCGGGCATCCGCACCGGCGCCGCCCCCGTCTACCTCACCCCGGCGGACGTCGGCGGCGACGTGGCCACGCCGGAGGTACCCGCCCGGCCCGAGCGTCCGGACACCGACCCGGCCCAGCGGCCACCCGACGCCGGCTCGGCCGACCCGGGCCTCCTCGCAGAGATCCTGCCCGCCGTCGTCGCCGCGCTCGCCGGGCTGGTGCTGCTGGCCGTGCTCGCGTCCGTGGTGCCGCTCGCCGGGTGGTGGCGCCGCACCGGCCACCGCCGGCGGGCGCGCGACGACGCCGCGCACGTCGAGGCCCAGTGGCAGGCGTTGGTCACGTCCCTGGCCGACCTGGGGGTGGCGGCTCCGGTGAGCGCGACGCCGCGCCAGTCCCGCGAGCACTACACGCGGTCCGTGCCGCTCGCCGGGGCCGAGGAGGCCCTCGACCGCGCCGCCGGGAGGGTGGAGCGGGCCCGCTACGCACCGGGATCGGTGGAGGTCGGCACGATGGCCGACGACGTCCGCGACGTCACCGCACGGGTGCGGTCGGTGGTGCCGGGGCGGGTGCGCCTGCGAGCCGCGGTGTGGCCGGTGAGCGGCGTGGCTCAGGTGCGTGACGTCGTCGGGCGCACCCGGGCGAGGGTGCGCGGCCGGGTCGACCGGGTGGGTTCCGCCCGCCGTTGAGGCTCGGGCGGCTGCTGGCGTTCGGCTACGACCTCGCGGGCGACTCCGCCGAGCTCGACCCGGGCGTGCTGACCACGGGCGTCTGGGCGGCCTGGTCCGCGGGCGGGTAGCAGATGCCGTCGGCGTCGCAGTACCCGGCCCCGTCACCGCCCACACCCTCCAGCGCGGACACCGGCACGATGCCGGAGAGGGTGGAGAGTGACAGGGACGCGAAGGCATCGCTGCCGGACAGGCCGGCCGGGCCCGCGACGCTCACCTTCGCTGCCCCGGCCTGTCCGGCGCTCATCGGACGGCCTCGGTCGCGACGTCGGCGGTCAGGTCCTCGCTCGCGCGACGCAGCGCCTCGCCGAACACCTCGGGGCTCTGGGCGCCGGAGACGCCGTACTTCTCACCGATGATGTAGAACGGCACGCCGCGGATCCCGATCTGCTGGGCGGCGCTGATGTCCGCCTGCACCGCTGCGCGGTAGGTGCCGGCGGCGAGCGCCGCCCGCACCTCGTCGGCGTCGAGGCCCACCTCGGCGGCCAGGGTCACGAGTTCGTCGTCGTGGCCGACGTGCGTGCCGTGCTCGAAGTACGCGGAGAAGAACTTCTCGATGAGGTCGAGCTGCAGGCCCTTGGCCTTGGCGAGGTGGAGGACCTCGTGCGCCTTGAGGGTCTTGGTCTGCTTGACGTTGTCCCAGTCGTAGGAGAGGCCCTCGGCCTCGGCGAGGTCCTTGACCTGGCTGAGCATCTGGTCGACCTGCTCGAGCGGCATGCCCTTGTGGCCGGCGAGGAAGTCTGCCGCGGAACCCTCGAAGTCGATCGGGGTGTCGGGGGAGAGCTCGTAGGAGTGGTACTCGACCGCAACGTCGCCGTCGTAGTCCTGGACCGCCTTCTCGAAGCGGCGCTTGCCGATGAAGCACCACGGGCAGGAGATATCGGACCAGACATGCACGGAGATGGGTTCGCTCATGGGGGTGCCAACGCACCGGGGGCACGAAGCATTCCGGCCCGGTCGAAATGGCAAAAAGGCCCCCTCCCTCGACGGGTGGTCGTGGGCCGTGTCGCGCCCGCTTCGGTTCCCATTCGGTCCGAGAAGGAGGAGGATGGACGGATGGCCACCAGCAGCGGCACTCGTCCGCACCTCAAGAACAGTCCGTTCAACGCTGGGCGTGAGGCCGAGGTACGGGTCGGCGCGCCGATCCCCGTGGGCGAACAGGTCAGCCACGATCGCCACGGGCTCGGAAAGGTCGTCGCCCTCGACGGCACCAACGTCATCGTCGACTTCGGCCACGGGAACCGGCGGCGCATCCCGCTCGCCAGCCCCCGCCTCGAACGGCTCTGACCCGACGGCACTGACAACCCCCTGCTCCGGTGCGGTGGAGGTTCACCGCCGCAGCGGTGAGGATGCTGCCATGACGTCTTGGCACGAGCACGCGATCTGGTGGCACGTCTACCCCCTCGGCTTCCTCGGGGCGGAGCCCGACGACGCCCCGGCCGACGTCGCCGGGCACCACGACCTGCGTCGGCTGATCGGCTGGCTCGACTACGCCGTCGACCTCGGCGTGAACGGGCTGGCTCTCGGCCCGGTGTTCGCCTCGACCAGTCATGGGTACGACACCGTGGACCACTACCGGATCGACCCCCGGCTCGGCACCCGGGAGGACTTCGACGCCCTCGTCGCCGCCGCCCACGAGCGCGGCCTGAAGGTCATGCTCGACGGCGTGTTCAACCACGTCGGCTCGCGCCACCCGGCGTTCCTGCGTGCCCTCGCCGGCGGTCCCTCGGCTCCGGAGACCGCCCGGTTCCACCTCACCTGGGACGACGACGGCGCCCCGTCCTGGCACGCCTTCGAGGGCCACCAGCACCTCGTCACCCTCAACCACGACGACGACGGCGTCACGGACCTCGTCGTCGACGTGATGAAGCACTGGCTCGCCGCCGGGGCGGACGCCTGGCGCCTCGACGCCGCCTACGCCGTCCCGTCGTCGTTCTGGGCGAAGGTGCTGCCCGCCGTCCGTGCCGACTTCCCCGAGACGCTCGTCGTCGGCGAGGTGATCCACGGGGACTACCCGCAGATCGTGGCGGAGTCCGGGATGGACACCGTGACGCAGTACGAGCTGTGGAAGGCGATCTGGAGCTCGATCAACGACCGCAACCTCTTCGAGCTCGAGCACGCCCTGGGCCGCCATGACCACATGCTGGGCTCGTTCGCGCCGCTGACCTTCCTGGGCAACCACGACGTCACCCGCCTGGCGAGCCGGCTGCGCGACCGCCGGCACCTGCCGCACGCGCTCGCCGTCCTCTTCACGGTGGGCGGCATGCCGTCCGTGTACTACGGGGACGAGCAGGGTTTCGAGGGTGTGAAGGAGGACCGGCCCGGGGGTGACGACGCCGTCCGGCCCGCGTTCCCGGACCGTCCCGCGGACCTCGGCCCGGCCGGGTGGCCCACCTACGCCCTGCACCAGGAGCTCATCGGCCTGCGGCGGCGCCACCCGTGGCTGTACCGGGCCCGCACCCGGGTGCTCGAGCTCAGCAACGAGCTCCTCGTGTACGAGACCGCCGCGGGGGAGGAGCGGCTCGTCGTCGTGCTCAACCTCGCGGACGTGCCCGTGCAGGTGGCGGAGCCGGTCGGCGAGGTGCTCGCCGGGACGGCGGACGTGCGCTCCGGCTGCGCGCACGTGCCCGGCAACGCCTGGGCCGTGCTGCGCTGAGGCCGACGGCGGCACGGACCTCGGCACCGGTCGTCATGGGCTCGAAATCGTGGAGGGGGCGGCTGGTGCGACACCTGGATCGAGCCGGTCACCGGACCGGCGAGGTGCCGAGGGGCGCCGCCACGCGAACCCGGAACGGGTCCGCACCCGGTCGGGCAGACGTGTCACACTGGACCCCTGGGACCGGGAGTTGAGGAAGGAATCCGATGAAGAGCTCGCTCATGAGTCTTGCCGCGGAGGCCGAGGCCACCGCCGAGTCCGCCGGCATCAACCCCTGGGTGGTCGGACTGATCACGTTCGGGATCCTCATGCTCCTGCTGCTGCTCACGTACGGCTTCCGCAACGTCCGCACCCGTCACTGACGGCTGGTCCGAGGGAGTCATGGTCCGGGACGAGGGGCGCAGGAGACGGGTCGGTGTCATGGGTGGCACCTTCGACCCGGTGCACCACGGGCACCTCGTGGCCGCCAGCGAGGTGCGCGGCGCCTTCGACCTGGACGAGGTCCTGTTCGTTCCCACCGGTGAGCAGCCGTTCAAGCGGAACCGCCGGGTGACGCCGGCCGAGCACCGGTACCTCATGACGGTGGTGGCGACGGCGTCGAACCCGCGGTTCAACGTCTCCCGGGTCGAGATCGACCGGCCGGGGACGACGTACACGATCGACACGCTGCGCCAGCTTCATGAGGAGATGCCCGACGCCGATCTCTACTTCATCACCGGCGCCGACGTCCTCGCGCAGATCCTCAACTGGAAGGACGCCGACGAGCTGTGGTCGCTGGCGCACTTCGTCGGCGTCACCCGGCCCGGTCACGAGCTGGACCCGGCGGGTCTGCCCACCACCGGCGTCTCGCTGATGGAGGTGCCGGCCATGGCGATCTCCTCGACCGACTGCCGCCAGCGCGTGGCCGCCGGCAAGCCTGTCTGGTACCTCGTGCCGGACGGTGTGGTGCAGTACATCAACAAGCACGAGTTGTACCTCGACGGCAGCGGGCAGGACGAGCAACCCCCGACGACGAGCAACCAGGGTGCGCGCGCGCGCGCCGTAGGAGCAGGGCAGTGACGTTGCAGGACGATTCGCACGGTGGCACTGCGGCACGCGGGGAGCGGCGCCGACGGCGTGAGGCCGAGCGTGCGGCCCGGGAGGCGGCCGAGCAGGCAGCGCCGGAGGTCCCACTCACCCGGCGGGAGCTGCGCCAGCGCGCGCTCGAGGAGGAGGCGCGCCGCAACGGGCTCGTCAGCGGTGACGTCCCGCTGGGAGCCGCGAAGTCCGCGGACGCACGACCCGCCGCTGACGTGGAACCTTCGGACGCCCGGCCCACGACCGACACGACTGAGGTGAAGCCCGCGCGGCCGACTGCCGACGCGTCCGCCGACGAGCGCCCCGCGGATCGGGTGCGACGCGCGGGCCGGGCCGCTGCCCCACGGCCCTCGGACGTCGCGCCGACCGCCGACTCGGCGTCCACTCCTCCCACAGGGGTCGGTTCGCCGTCGATCTCCGTGCCCGCCGCCCGCCCTTCCACGCGCGTGGCCCGCCCTTCCGCGCGCGTGGCCCGCCCGACGTCGTCCCCTTCCGCGCCGACGGCCGGCTCACCCTCCGCCCCAACCCCGGTCCGCCGGTCCGTGCGCGAGCTCTCCCGAGACGCCGACGACGCCCGTGGGGTCGACGCAGACCGGGCGCCGACCGCCCGGACCGGCACCATGCGCCGTCCCGTGGTGCGGGCACCGCACGAGGCCCGGGGCATCCGCTCGCTCGACGCCACCGGCACGCTGACCGGGGTCCAGCCCGTGACGCCGCTGCCCCCCGATCAGGAACGGGCCCGGCCCGAAGAGGAGGCCCCGGTCACGGTCGACCCGGCCGCCTGGGAGTCCGCCGTCGCGGTGCCCGCCATCGACCTCGGGCCGGGTTCGGGCTCCGCCGAGCTCGGGGGGCCGTCCACGAGGTCGCCGGCGCGGGCCGCCAGGGCCCAGACCGCTCCCGCCCGCCCGGCCGCGCGTGCATCGCTCGCGCCGCAGGAGGACGAGCCGGGAGTCTCGCCCATGGCGGACCGAGGCAGCGCCGGCAGGCCCGACGAACCTGACGCCGTCGACCTTTCCGACGGCGAGCACGACGCCGACCCGCCGGACCACGACCCGGTCGACGAGGAGCTCCCGAGCCCGCAGTGGACCCCGCTGTCGGAGTTCAGCGCGCCGTCGTCCGCGTCGGGGGACGAGGCCGGCAGCGGGTCTGTGCCACGCGCGGCGCCGGCCGAGACGGCGCGGCGGCCGCTGCGGGACCGGTTGGCCGAGCAGCCACCGAGCCCCGGCTCCGCCGAGTCGCCCGAGGACGACGACGAGGACGACTCCGACGACCGGCCGCACCTTCTCGCGACGATCGTCAAGGTGGTCATCCTGGTGGTCGCCGCCGTGATCATCGGCGTGATCATCGGGCTGCTCGCCTTCACCGGCGACCAGGCCGGGGCCATGCCCGCGGCGGAGCCTCGGCCCGCACCGACCGCCCCACCGAGCGCGTAAGATCGCCGGGACCGTTCATCAGAACACGAGGAGACCCGTGCCCGCAGACGACCGTTCCCGCCACCTCGCCGTCGCCGCGGCGCGTGCCGCGGCCGACAAGAAGGCCCAGCAGATCATCGCGCTCGACGTCAGCGAACGCCTGGCCCTGACCGACGTCTTCCTCGTCACCTCCGGGGCGAACGACCGCCACGTGCGGTCCATCGTCGACGGCATCGAAGAGGCGCTGCACAAGGAGGGCGCCACGGCGGTCCGCAAGGAGGGGCAGACGGAGGCGCACTGGGTGCTCATGGACTTCGGCGACATCGTCGTCCACGTCCAGCAGGAGCAGGACCGCGAGTTCTACGCGCTGGAGCGACTGTGGAAGGACTGCCCGCTCGTCGAGCTGCCGGCCGACCTGGACGGGCCCGAGGGTGAGGAAGAGCGCGAGCTGGCATGAGCGCCGGCACCCTCATCCTCTGGCGTCATGGCCAGACCGAGTACAACGCCACCAAGCGGCTCCAGGGGCAGTCCGACATCGCCCTCAACGACACCGGCCGGGCCCAGGCGGCCGCGGCGGCCGAGGTGCTCGCCACGCTCGCCCCGACGCGCATCATCACCTCCGACCTCGTTCGGGCCCGTGACACCGCGCAGGCGCTGGGAGACCTCACCGGCGTGCGCGTCGAGCCCGACGCCCGCCTCCGCGAGCGCAACTTCGGCGTCTGGGAAGGGTTGACCGGGGAGGAGATCCGCGCCGGGTGGCCGGTGGAGCATGCCGCGTGGCGCGAGGGACGCGATCCCGAGGGCACCGGCAGCGAGAGCCGGGCCGCGACGGGCGCCCGCGTGGCCGCGGCGGTCGCCGAGGCCGCCGCCGACCTCGGGGCGCACGACGTCCTCGTCGCGGTCGCGCACGGCGCCGCGATCACCTGCGGCCAGACCGTGCTGCTCGGCCTCGACGCCGCGGGCTGGTTCGGCCTCACCGGCCTGGAGAACTGCCGATGGACCTCGCTGCACCCCAACACCGGGCGCTTTCCAGCCTGGCGGCTGGCCGGGTACAACATCGGCGTCTGAGGCCGGCCGACACCCGTGGGCCGGATCGAGGCTCGTCGGCCGGGCCGGCGCACCGGGCCCTGGGGCGGAGTGGTCGGGAGTGGTCAGCATCACCCGGCGGGCGTCGACACGGATTGGTGCTCGCGGCCCGGGATGCCTTAAAGTGGTCCAGGCCCCACGGGGCACGCGGGGCTATGGCGCAGTTGGTAGCGCGCTTCCATGGCATGGAAGAGGTCGAGGGTTCGAATCCCTCTAGCTCCACCAGAAGGTCGTTGTTCAAACCAACGACATTACCGGTTTGAGTTCCAGACTCCGCCGTCCGTCCTTGTTGGCGGACGGCGAGGGTCTGGACGTCGGGGTTGAGGAACACGTTGAACGGGACGCCGGGTTCGCCGTGGATGGTGTCGTCGTCTTGGACGATGAGCTTGTCGAAGAAGGCTTGGTTGGCGATCCGTCGCAGTGAGTCGTCGATGCTCATGTAGATGGCGTGCATGTCGCCTGCGAGGGCGAGGCAATCGTCCAGGTGGGCTTTCGCTTGGTCGTACTCGATGTCGCCGGCGTTGATCTGCGCGTCGAGGAACACGAGCCGTCGGGCGATGCGATGCTGCTCGGAGCCGAGCAGGTCGAGGGGCACGGCTCCGGCGTAGTGGGCCTGCATGAGTTTGGTGCGCTCATCGCGGAGCGCGTCGCGTTCGATCTTGTACGCCTGGCTCTCCTGCTTGGCGACGGTGTGGAGCCGGTCGAACTCGCTGGTGACCAGCTCACGGAGCGCGGTCACGACGTGTTCGGGTATCTGCACGTCGCGGTAGTAGTCCTCGACGGCGGCTTCGATGTCGGGCACGAACATGGACTTGCGCTCGCAGTTGGTGCGCTTCGCGTGCCGGCCGGAGCACATGAAGTACGGGTAGACGACCCCGCGGCGGCTCTTGGCGTTGGTCAGCGTCAGCCGGGACCCGCACTCCCCGCAGTACAGGCTGCCTTTGAGGTAGTGGTCGTGGGATTGGGTCTTCTCCCCGGAGGTCTGATGTGCGGTGAGCACGGCTTGGACCCGGTACCAGACCTCGGGCGCGACGAGCGGTTCGTGGAGCCCGTCGTAGCTGGCGCCGCGGAACCGGACGCTGCCCTTGTAGTAGGGATTGGTGAGCATCTTGTGGATCGTGGACAGCACCGGCGGCTTCGAGGGCCGCTTCGGGGTCGGGACCGTGGTCAGGCCACGGTCGGTGAGTTCTTCACGCAAGCTGATGGTGGAGTGGTTCCCGGTGGCGTAGGCCTCGAACGCCCATCGCACCAGCGGGGCACGGCCGGGGTCCACCTCGACGGTGCGGACCTCGCGGCCGAGTTCGTCGCGGCGGGTGACGTTGAGGTAGCCCATGGGTGCTTTGCCGTTGGTGCCGCCACTGAGCGCCTTCTGGTTCATGCCCTTGGAGACCTCGCCAGCGAGGTTGCGGGAGTAGAACTCCGCGATGGTCGACATGATGCCGTGCAGCAGCATCCCCGACGGGGTCTCGTCGATGTTCTCGGTCGCGGAGACGAGCATGACCCCGGCCTCTTTGAGGGCGAGGTGGATGGTCACGTCATCGGCGCGGTTGCGGGCGAGCCGGTCGACCTTGTGGACGATGCAGTAGGCGACCTGGTGTGTTTGGACGTACTCGATCATCCGCATCAGCTCGGGCCGGTCGGCCTTGCGGGCGGACTCACCGGCGTCGATGAACTCCTCGGTGATGACGGCGTTCAGGTCGCGGGCCTTGCGCAGGTTCGCCTCCCGCTGGGCGGGGATCGAGAAGCCCTCGGCACGGCCGCCGCGTTCGGCTTGTTCCTTGGTGGACACGCGCAGGTAGGAGACCGCCATGGTGGTGGTCTCACCGATTCGGTCCAGAGCAGTAGTGGCTGGTGGTTGTGTAAAGGTCACGGGTCGTGTTCCCTTCCCCGGATTGATCGGGGCCAGCACAAGCGGCGGTTACCGCTTGGTGCGGTGCGACTCGTAAAAGGGAAACACGACCCAGCCGACTCGACATCGGAGCCTGCTGGGTAAGCCACGAAGGCCAAACAGGACTGCGCACCACGCCCGAACCGGAGGTTCAGTCGTTGGCTTCTTGCTGGTCCGATTCTACCTCGCTGTCCCGACATGCGTCGGGAACCGGCGACACGGTGTCCGGTGCGGGACGGGCGCGGTCTTGTTCGACGCGGGAGCGGGCCATGCCGATGAACAGTTGCGCGAGCTTGTGCAGGTCGGGTGTCTCACGCGGCTCGGCCTCGATCCGGTAGTCCCGCATCCGATCCGGCAGCCGCTCATCCCGGCCGGGCGTTTCTCGGTGCGTCATGAGATTTCTCCGGTGCGTTCATCGAGGGTGCGGAAGAACGCCTCCTCGGCTTCGCGGCGGGCCTCGACTTGCTCGAACACGAACTCCACGAAGTCCTCGCCACGGTCGGCGATGATGACGTCCTCGACGGGCGGGGCGGGGTCTTCACCTGGCCAGACGGTCTGCCGGGTGCGCCGGTCGCGGTCCAGGCGGGTGCCGGAGGCGGCGACCCATTCGCGGAGCCTGTTGCGGGCGTCGGCGAAGTCGCGGTGCCAGCCGACGGGTGCCGAACCGTTCTGTTCGGGGTCGTAGGCGCACAGCCAGTGGATGTGCAGGGCGGACAGCTCCCACATCAGTTCGGGGTGTCGGTGCCAGAACGGCGGGATCACCGCAGCGGGGAGCCCGTAGGTGCGGCGAAGCCACGCCACCCAGTCGTTCAGCGCCAGCCACTCCTGTTCCAGGTCGTGCGCGTTCAGCAGGTTCCAATTCACCGGGTGCGGCGGCTCCGCCACGTCATCTGATGGGGTATCGGTGCCGGGGTCGTCGTCCGGGTAGTCGGGTTCGTCTGGTCCGGGGGTGTATTCGTCCATCGTCAGCGTCCCCTTCGGTTACATGCTCACGGCCGCAGGCGACTGCGTGACGGGGCGGTGCTCGGGAGCGGTGAACGCGGCCGCGTCCCGCTCAGGCGCCGCCCGGCGAGGTGTGCGGTCGACGTCGTAGCGGCTGCGGGCCATGTCGTGCCCGAGCCTGCGGGCGACGAACTCATCCCCCTCCAACGCCTGACCATCGCGTTGGTAGGTGTATTCGCGGACGTAACCCTCGGCGATGAACTTGTCGCCCTTCGCAAGTCGTTCGTGGCCCTGCTCTGCGGCGGCCTTGAACGCGACCAGGTTGTGGAAGGTGGTCTCCAACTGGGTGAACGACCCGTCGCCCTCCTGCCGGTAGTGCTCCTTGCCGACCTTCATGTACAGCCGGGCATCGCCATTCTCGGTGCGCGTGAGTTGCGGGTCGGACGCGACGAAGCCCGAGAACGACTGCTGAGTCTGGATAGCCATCGGAATCTCCTCCTGAAACGCGGCGTCCCCGGATCGGGATCGCTGGTGTCAGGCAGGTGCACACCCGACCCCGGCGTGCGCGGTGGGTCAGGAACCAGGGCGACGCAGCAGCGCCTCGATCTCGGCCCGGTCGGTCTTCAGCTGGGCGGCATCGGGCCGAGAAGGCCAGGCGCGTAGGTCGGTGATGATCGGTGGTGCGGCGCGGAGGAGGGTGACGCCGGCACCGAATGGGAGGGTTCTGATCCGGTCTGGCGGGAGGATCGCGACGCGGCGGATGGAGCGTTGGTTGGAGCGGGTGCCGTGGTCGCCGAGGGTGACGGAGTCGGTGTACTCGTCGCGTTCGCCGATGAGCGTGCTTAGGTCTTGGAGGTCGCGGGAGTTAGAGGCGCCGCCGAGGATGATTTTGACGATGCTGGCGTCCCAGATTGCTCCGGCGGCGTTGTCGTTCCATTTGTCCCGTGCTTGGGCGAGGGACTGGAGGACGGGCAGGGTGGTGATACCGGTCCCGCCGCCCTCAGCCATCAACGTCGGCAGGCTTGGCAGGGGTGCGAGGTTGCCGATCTCGTCCAGGGCGAGGAGCAGGGGCGGGTCGAGGCGTGCGCCGGGTGAGCGGGCGGCGATCCTGCGGGCGGTTTCGATGAGGTCTTCGACGAACGCCGCGACGAGCGCGGCGGATGCGCCGGCGCCGGCGCCGGTGGCAAGCAGGTAGAGCGTGCCGCGGTCGCGGATGAAGGTTTCGGGGTCGAAGCCCTCACCTGGCCCGGGGGAGACTGCGTCGAGGACGCGCGGGTCGGCGAGGGCGCCGAGGGCCAAGGCGACGCCCTGCCAGATCGAGTCCCTCGTTTTGGGGTCGGCGTCGATCATCGCTCCGAGGGAGTCTGCCCACCCGGTGGCTGCTTGAGTGGTGTTGGTGAGGATGGCGACGGCTTCGGCGGCGGCCGCGGGGTCGAGGGTCCAGCGGAACAGCTCTGCTGGTGGCCGGTGGTCCAGGGCGGCGGCGTGGAGGAGGGCTTGGAGTGCGGTGCGGGTCTTGGCTTCCCAGAAGCCGCCGGATTCGACCCCGCCGGCGGACAGGCCGGTCGCGGCCGACAGGCCGGTGGCGCGGATCATCGCCGTGAGCGGATCCTCGCATCCGCGGATGGGTGACCAGCGCATCCCGGCGGGGATGCCTTCGGCGAGGTGTTGGGGATCGAACACCGCCACCGGCCGGCCGCCACGCTGCCTCGCGCGGAGGGTGGAGGTGAGGTTGTCTGGCCGGGTGCTGGTGGTGACGACGGCGCCGGGCGCGTCGAGGATCGCGGGGATGACGATGTGTAGGCCTTTGCCGGAGCGGGGCGGGCCGATGAGCAGGATCGAGTCTTCTACCGACGCCCACACGTCGCGCCCTTTGGACGCCCCGATCCGATAGCCGACGTCCGACGGCGAGGGATCGGTTAGGGATGCGCGGAGTATCTCGGCTCGGCGTAGCAGCGCTTTCGTTGAGGCGCTCTGGGTGATGTCGTGGGCTGTGGCGGTGCCGGCGAGGCGGCGCGGGTCGGTCTCGACCCGGCGGGAATGGCGGCACAGCCGCACCCACACCCATACTCCGGCGGTCATGAGCCCGGCCAGCATCGCTGCGGTGATGATCCAGTATGCGATGGGGTTGAGCCGGTCGGCGTCGAGCGCGGCGGCTGGGTTGCCGGGGTTGAACAGCACTCCGAGCCCGGCCGCGGGGCCGGCCTCGGGTTGGGGTGTGCCGGTCAGGAACGCGGCGACGGAGCCGGAAACGCGGAGGATGAGCGCGATTCCGAACATCCCCATCAGGGCGATGAGCGCGGCGTTGGTCAGCTCGTCGCCGAACGACCCACCCTGCCGCCCAGACGGGGTACTCACGGCAGCCGCCGCACGTGGATAGTGCCCGAAATGCGACCGAACAGAATCACCTCGCCGCCGCCGCCATCGGATTGCAGCGACCGGAGGTGACCCCGGTCCAGGAGCGCGCGGGCATGACCGGTGCCGGTGGCATCAGTGTGGGAGATGATGACCGCGGCGGCGATGTCCTCGCCGGGCACGAACCCCTCGCCGGTCACTTCCACCAGGTCTGGCCGCCGCTTGCTGCTGGCCTTGACCTGCGTGCCCCCTTCGGTCTCGGCGTCGGTGTCTGGTGGTTCGGGCGCGCGGCGGCGGGCGCGGATGATGTCGGTGAACACGGTGCCGTCGCTCTCGTGCACCTCGATGCGCACCGTGATGGTTCGGTCGCGGGTGAGGGCGTCCAGCAGGGGCCCGAAGGTGCTGCGCGTCCACGCGTCGCCCTCCGATGGTGGGACGTCGGTGCCGTCGAGGGTGACGCCCAGGGCGCCAGTCTTGGTGATGGTGATGACCGCGTGCGGCAGCACGACCGCCGTGTCCTCCGGTTCCGGCCCGGTGGCGCGGCGTGGGGGTTTGCGGGTCATTACTTCACCCCCGAGGTGAGCCGGGAGCTGGTGTCGAACAGTGCCAGCTCGGCGGGATGGAGTTGGTGCTGGGTGACGAAGGACCGGTCCTTGATCCGCCACAGTGCCTGCCCGACGCCCAGGCTCGGCAGCAGCTTCTGTTCGGTGCCGGTGAGGCCGAGCGCCTGGGCGGTGGGGCCGAGCTGGTCGGATTCTTGCCGGTAGACGATCCGGGTCTCAGCATTGGCCAGGAGTGAGTTCGCGAGGGAGCGCATCGCCGAGCCGGCGTCGCCGACGTTGTCCAGGTCGGAGAGTTTGTGGAAGATCAGCATGTTCGCGATCCCGTAGTGCCGTGCCAGGCGCCAGTGCGCGTCCATCCGCTTCAACAACGCCGGGTGGGACATCAGCCGCCACGCTTCGTCGTAGATCACCCACCGCTGCCCACCGTTGGGGTCCAGCAGCGCGGACTCCATCCACGCCGACGAGCACGTCATCAACACCGAAATCAGGGTGGAGTTCTCGGTGACGCGGGACAGGTCAAGGCTGATCATCGGCAGGCTTGGGTCGAACCGGACCGTGCTGGGGCCATCGAACAGGCCGGCGAGGTCACCGGCGACCAGACGGCGCAGCGCGTGGCCGACGAGCCGCCCGTCCTCGGCCAACCTGCCGTCGGCGGACGCGTCCGGGGCGAGGATGCGGTCGACGACCATCGGCAGGATCGGCACAGTGTTTTCTGCGACGACTGCGGTGAGGGCAAGGTCGATCGCGGTGTGCTCCAACGGCGTCAACCCGCGTGCCAGGACGGTCTCGGCTAGAGCGCCGATGAGGTCACGGCGGCGGGACGCGACCGTGATGGCCCACTCCTGATCCGACAGTCCGGTGGGCCGGTGGCCTTCATCGAGGGGGTTGAGGCGTGTGTTCAGGCCGTGGCCGAGAACGATTGCTCGTCCGCCGACTGCGTTCGCGACGGCGGTGTGCTCGCCTTTCGGATCGCCGGGGACGTAGACGCGCCGCCCGAACGGCAGCGACCGCGTGTACAGCGACTTCGCCAGGGAGGACTTGCCGGAGCCCACGATGCCAGCGAGGACGACGTTGGGGGCGGTGATCAGCCCGCGGGCGTAGAGAACCCAGGGGTCGTAGACGAACGAGCCGCCGGAGTAGAGGTCTTGGCCGACGAACACCCCCTCGGAGCCGAGGCCGCCTTCGGCGACGAACGGATAGGCACCCGCGAGGGTCGCGGAGGTGTCCTGGTGGCGCGGGAGGTGGAACCCGCCCGGTGTGCGCAGCGCTGTAGTGCCGGGCTCACCGGCGGCGGGTAGGTAGGTGGTGGCTCTGCGCTCGGCACGTTCCGCCTCGGCTTTTGCCCGGGCCGCGGCCTGCTCGGCACGGTGCTGCTCGGCATGGAGGCGCGCGGCGGCCTGTTTGCGTTGCTTGCGGAGTCGGCGACGGTCGGCGGTCGGGGCGACCAGGACCGAGGTGTGCAGGCGTTCGGGCTCGCGCGTGCTCATAGCGACAACCCCCGCTCGACCGATCCTGAGGAGCGGGCCGGGCCGGCGAACCAGTCCGGCTCCGCACCCACCGGAACCTGCCTTGTTTGCGCGGACGCTGGCGTCACTGCGGTCCGGGGCGTGCTCGGATCGAGTGGGCCGACGCCGCGGATGGCCTCACGCGCTGTCACCACGTCGGTCTCGTCGATGGTCGCATCGGGTAGGGCAGCGGGGTGTGCCCGGAGGAGATTGACGTGCCCCATGAACGGGTTGTAGGTGAGGGTGTAGTCACCGTCCGTGACGACCCGGTCCAGCTGGCCGGTGGGTGGTTCGTCGTAGACGTACCCGTTCTCCAGTGCCGCGTCGGTGGTTTCCTCCCCGTAGTCCCAGCCGCGCAGGTGCGTGATCGCCGCGTCGGGGCCGTCGCGGTTGATCAGGTCGAGCACTTCGTCGGCTTCGGAGCCTTGGAGGAAGACGACGCTGAGCCAGCGCCGCGGTGCTTCCGTGGACACTGACTCCCGGTCGAGTTCCTGCGCGGGGATGTGCCAGGCGATGCGTCCCGAATGGGTCATCGCGGCATTGACTCGCTCCTCAGCTCCATCGAGGAGTGCTCCTGCGTGGTGCAGGTCGTCTGCCGCGGCGAGGGCTTCGGAGGCGCCGATCGCTTGGTCACCGTCATCGTCGTGAGCGCGGCCGCGATGAACGAGATGGGCGGTGCCGAGCTGATCGAGTACCTGCCGCAGCGACCGGACGCCCGAGAGGAGGTCACCGAGCACGCTGTAGGTGCCGGCAGGGTTGTCGAAGACCCGGCTGGCGTGCGCGAGTCCGCGCAGCGCCTCGGAGGCTTCGCCAGCATCCTGGAGTGGGTCGTGATACGTGGGCATGAGCGGCCTCCTGCGGCTAGCGCGAAGCCCCGGGCATCGGGGTCGACTCTCAGGTGCACGCGCGCTCACACGGCGGAAGGACCGGGGTGTGTGTGCGGGGCGTCAGATGCGGCGGCACAGCGGCAGCGCGGCGGCGGTGAACGCGGCGGCCTGCTGTCCGACGAGCAGCCGGGTTTCGCAGGACGCTTGGATTGCGGCCTGCTCAATCGCGGACACACCGGCCTCCAGTTCCTCGACGGTGGGTGCGGAGACGCTGATGAGGCCGGTGAACCGCAGCACCCCGTGGCCAGCGGTCAGATCGGCCTCTTGCTGGAGCACGTCGTGGTACTCGGCGGTCTGGGTGGCGTCTTCGATCTGCCCGATCTTCGCCCGCTGGGCGGCGTCGGAGATGTGCTCGACCTTCTTCTTCCGGATATCCCGGGCGGCTTGGTCCGAACGCATCGGAGTACACAGCAGCGAGAACGAGCGTTGGATGCCGGTGGACAGCAGCACCGGGGACAGGAAGCCGGGGTAGACCATCGAGCGCGGCCATTCCGAGACCCACAGCACCGCGTGGTGGGCGGAGTCGGTGCGCAACCGGCTCCAGGACTCGTTGACGGCGACGGGACCAGCGGTGGCGAGGTGCTGGCCGAGTTCGCCGTGGCGCTCCAGGGTCGCAGCGATCGCCGGGTCATACGCGCTGCGCAGGATCACCGCGATCTGTCCCGGGCTCAGCCATCCCGTGGGCTTCAGGTCGGCTGAGCGCAGCGCCGCGGTGAGGGTCGACATCTCCTGGCGCAGGACGGCGGCGGCCCCGCGGATGCCGCCGCCGGCGGTCCTGATCTGCCGGGCAGCGGTCTTCATATCCAGCGACAGGGACAGGGTGGTGGCGTGTCGTTCCCCGGCCGGCCCGGCACGCTCGATGAGTTCGGCATAGGTGGTTGCGGCCCAGCTGTCGTCGGCGGTGCCGTGGGAGGCCCACCATTCAGCGAGCCCGGTACCGGAGTCCGGCAGCGTCCGTTCCAGGACTTGCAGGGTGGCGATTCGTCCGGAGCGGCACACCGTGGCCAGCACGCGGCCCCAGGAGGTGACGCGGCGTTCCTGCTCGCCCGGGTCCAGGAGCACGAACGCGGGATGGGTCACCTCGCAGACCACGGTGAGGGTCGCAGCGTGGGGGTCGTGGATCATCCCGGCCCCGGTGTCGGGGTCGGTGTACTCGCGCAAGCGCGCCATGTCGCCGGGCAGCGCGAGCGTCCCGGCCGGCCGGGGTGCCACGATGCGGCGCCGATAAAGGAGTTGCCCGCAGGTGCTGCGCCACAGCCACCAGCACGCCACCGGCAGCCATTCCACGGCCGGGTGTCCGGCGACGGGTACCCACGTCAGGGCGGCGGCGAGAACCCAGACGGGGGCGGTGTAGGCCAGCAGGATGCCACCGCCGGCGTAGAGGGCGCCGACGACGGCGAGGACGCCGGTGGCGAGGGTGATGAGCTGGGCCAAGGACAGGCCAAGGAGAATGCCACGGCGGGTGAGCCGGGAGAACTTGACCGGCACCAGCTCGGTGGAGGACTCCTTCTGCTTCGTGGTCATGGCCGTCTCAGTCCTTTCCGGTCGGCTTCGGTGCCGGCGGTGGGGCCGGCTTCGGTACACGTGGCGCCGGTTGCGAGGGACCCGCCGTGGGTGTCTTCGGCTCGGCAGGAGGCGGAGCCTTGGTGATGGTCGGTGTAGATGACGTCGGGGAGGCGGCAGGAGGGGGTGTGGCGCCGGTCTGACCGGCATTGTCGGCGGCGGTCTCGCCCTGGTTGCCGAGGGCCGTGCCGGCCTTCGGACCGGCAGTCGCCGCGTCCTTGGCGACCTTTGCCGCGATCACCGCTGCCGCGGCCGGACCAGCCGCCGCAGCACCCGCACCCGCCCCAGCACCCGCTCCGGCACCCGCTCCGGCACCGCCGCTGGCGCCGGCTCCGGCGGGCCCACCCACGGTGCTGGTGCCTCCAGCAGCACCGGCACCACTTCCGGAGGCCTGGGGCGCGGAGGTCTTTGCCTGAGGTGGGGCCTTCCCGCTGCCGCCGCCGCCACCGCTCTCATTACCGCCGCTGCTGTTGTCGCCGTCGAGGACCTTCTGGGGGCCGTCGCCGGCTGGTTTCGTGGGGGTGGGCACGGGCCGGTTGAGGGCCTGTTTGGCGTCTTGTTCGGACCCGATCGCGTGGTACATGTCGAACCCGATGAAGCTGATGAACTTGTAGGTCAGGTACGGGGCGAACGCGGCCATCGCCATCAGCACGATCCCCGCCAGCGGGTCACTGATCGAGGACAGGTCCGCATCGATCGGTGCCGACACCTGGGTGATGGCGACGAGGAACATCACGACCAGGACGAGCTTGGAGCAAATCAACGCGATGACGAACATCGCCCACTTGCCGATCCACCCGCGCGATGCATCCCAGGAGGCGCCGGAGAACGCCAGGGGTGCGAACACGATCGCCACCAACAACAGCGCCTTGCGCACGAGCAACGACAGCCACACGATCGCAGCCGCGGCAATCGCCAGGCCGGCGAGGAAGATCGTGATGATCGCCCCCACCCCGGGCGCGGCAATGTTGATCCCGACGAGCCCCGCGGCCAGCAGGGTGATCTTGTCGCCCATGGACGCGGTGGTCTCTCCGGCGGCCTGGATTATCCCGACACAGAGTTGGTCGACGATCTCCAGCAGCAACGCCGTCAGCGTGATCACCACGAACGAGCCGAGCACGGACTTCGCCAACCCGAGGGCGGCCCGAGACAGGGCGGTGGGGTCGCGGCGGATCAGGCCGGTGAGCAGTTGGAGGCAGAAGAAGATCAGCATCACGAACACGGCGATGCCGAACAGCAGGTTGTAGACCGCCACGTACTCGGGTCGGGTGACATCGACGAGCGTGGTGGTGTCGAACACGGACCACACGGCCTCGAACAACGAGCCCGCGGCGGCACCCATCGCTTGGGCGAGCCAGTCGAACGGCGCCGCCACCAGAGACGCGGCGGCTTCTCCGGCGGTGTCGCACACGGCCGAGATGACGGGGACATCACATACACCCACCGCAATCACTCCTTCGGGATCGAGTCAGCGGTTGGGGTCAGACCTGCTGGCCGACGTCCCAGAAGAAGTTGATCAACGTCACACTTGCGCCGCAGATCACCGCGGCCCCGCAGCTCACGAGGACGCCCATCTTTCCCCGGCCGGCGAGGTGCGGGTTGGAGGAGTTCGCGCCGAAGCCCCACACGATCGCGGAGATGATCAGCGCGAGCACGGACAGGATGAGGCCGACGGTCATCACCGCGCCGACGATCGTCCGCAGCTGGGCGATGCCCGGCAGGCCGGAATCGTTGGGGGTGATGTCGACATCCATCGGCACCAGGGCCGGCAGAGCGGTGATGAGTTCGAACATGGCGGGCTCCTGACACGACGACCCGCACTCGGGCGGGTCACACGGATGGGTATGCCGAGCAGGTGCACGCCCGCCCCCAGCTGTGGCTTGTACGGTGGGAGGTATGGGACGTGTTCTGGCCGCCAGCGCCGTCATCACCGGTCAGACGGGGCGGGTGCTGCTTGTGCTCCGTGGAACCGAACCCGAGCAGGGCTGCTGGTCCGTGCCTGGCGGGAGTGCCGAGCCGGGCGAGACGCTGCCGGAGACCGCGGCACGTGAGGCATTCGAGGAGACCGGGCTGCACGTCACCATCGGCCGGGAACTCTGGACGGTCCAGGTCCCCACGAGCGACGGGCGCACGTTCGAGGTGCATGACTTCGCCGCGACCGTCACCGGCGGCACCCTCACTGCGGGAGACGACGCCGATGATGTCCGCTGGTTCACCCCAGCCGAACTCGATGAGGTCCCGCTGACCAACGACCTGCGCGGATACCTCACCCGCGCCGGCATCATCACCCTCACACGGCGCTGAACGCCCCTGGGGGTCAGAGTTGCTGGCCGAGGTCGATGAGCCAGTTCATCCACGCCACTGCGCCACCGGCGAGGATCGCGGCGCCGAGGGCGACGAGGACACCGGTGCGCGCCTTCCCGGCTGCGCTGTAGTTGCCGTTCGTGGCGGCGATGGCCCAGATGATGGCGGAGACGATCAGCATCAGGACGCTGGTGATGAGCACGAACGTCAGCAGCGCGCCGATCACTGCGCGCAGGTCATCGATCCCGCCGAGGCCGTCGAAGTCGGGGAACACGTCCATGGCGTTCAGCTCACCCTATGACGGTGACGTGGAGGTGGTCGTAGTGGCCGCCGGTGACATCGCCGGGGTTGTGCATGCCGCCGCCGTTGTAGTCGCGCCAGCCTTCGGCGTCGCGGGCGAGGGACCAGATCTTGCCCTGCCAGATGAGGTACTCCACCCCGAGGGTCTCGGCGTGGTCCTTCATCCAGTTGGTGAGGTCCCAGCCGGCTTCGAGCTGCGCCGGGGTGGGGTGCTGCCCGATGGCGTTACCGAACGTGAGGTCGCACGCGCGGCCCAGCGGATGTTCGGAGCTGGTGCCGGGCCGCGGTGAGTAGCACGCCCAGGACGTGTCGGCGAAGTCTGCGATGCCCTGCTGGTAGAGGTGCAGGAGACGGGTGGTGATCTGCCCGTCGCTGGTGGGGTCATCGACCATCCGGTCCGAGTCACCATCGACCGGGTCCGGGGAGCCGCCCGGAGTGCTGGTGCCTGGGTCACAGCCGGCAGGTGCTCCGGTGGCGGGTTCGGGCAGATCGGCGGCGTCGTGGGTGTTGAGCCAGGCGGCGGGGTCGATCTGCTCACCGTTGGCGCCGCCGGGGCGGACCTCGAAATGCAGATGCGGCCCCGTGGAGTTGCCCGAGGAACCGACGTCACCGATGTGCTGCCCGGCTCTCACCCGGTCCCCGGCGGCCACGTGGATACCGGTCTCCCACATGTGCCCGTACGCCGTGGCCACGGTCTGGCCGGCGATGGAGTGCTCGACGACGATGAGCCCGCCATACCCGCCGGAGAACTCCGCGACGGTCACGGTGCCATCGGCCACGGCCAGGATCGGAGTGCCGTCCGGAGCGGCGAAGTCGGTGCCGGTGTGCACCGATTCCTGGCCGGTGATCGGGTGGACCCGCGGTCCGAACTCGGAGGTGAGCACCCAAGAGCCCTCCGGCAGTGGGAACACCACCCGCGAGGACTCCGCCGCGACGGTCTGCACCTCCGGAGCCGCCGGAGCCGCCGTGCTGCCGGTGGACGTGCCCGCGGCGACGGACGTGGTGGTTCCAGTGAGCGTGGAGAGAATGGTCTCGGCGACGGGCTCATAGTTCCGATACCGGTCCGGGTAGGCGGAGACTTCGACGGCTTGGGCGGCCTCGCCCTTGTCCATCTGCTCCCAGCCGGGAATGTCCAACAAGCCTCGCGGCGAGGGGCGGTTCGGGCCTTCTGGTCCGCCGAAGAAAGCCCGCGCCTGATAGGTCGGGTCCATCAGCTCGGCGACCGTTCCCCACCCGGACTGGGGACGCATCTGGAACAACCCGAGCGAGTCGTTGTCGGAGCCGTCGCCGTCGCTGGGATAGTCCGCGGATTCGGGGTAGGAACCAGTGTTGGACAGCATCCGCAGGGTGGATTCGGTGAGCGCTGCCATCAGCGCGATCACCAGCCCGTCACGGTTGATGCCCTCGACGCCGGAGCCGGTTTCGATGATCGTCGCCGCATGCGTCAACTGGGTGTTGTTCAGCGTGAAGGTCTCGCCGTTCGCGGTGGTCACGGTCAACGACTCAGGGACATCGCCGACCGTGACGTTCGTGCCTGCCACAGTGCAGGAGGCGGTGGCGGCGGGGTTCATCACCACCCCGATCCCGACCAGCGCAAGCGACGGGCCGAGCAGGATCAATGTGAGGGCGGCGATGGCGAGCTTCTTCACCATGATCGATCACCCCGCGCTTATCGGAGGGGGTTGTCGAGCTGGGACAACCGCAGCAGATGGCAGGTGTTGTAGGTCGGGGCGCAGACGATGAACACGGTGAACGCCACCGGATGCTCGGAGGTGACGTCTTCGTCGTTCCAGAGGCCTTCGCGGTGGCGGGTGCCCTCGATCGTGTACGCGGTGGTGCCATCGACGAGCTGTCCAGGCTGAGCCTGCTCCATCGCGGTGTCCCATGCATCGGGGACGTACAGCTCGTCGATGGTCAGGCGTTGAGCCGTGGCGTACTGGCGTAGCTCGATCCATGCCTCACGGTTCGGTAGGTAGGTGGCGATGTCGGAGGCGAGCCCAGCCTGCTCGGCACCCGACGGGTCACCGACGGCGAGGATCACCGAGGTGTAGTCCAGCGGCATGAACCCCGACCCGGTGTCCCAGGCGAACAGCACTGTCGCGACGTTGCGGGCGAAGGTCTCCGGATCAGCCGCGGCACGCACGGTCGGCAGCCGCGGCGTCGCGGTGGGCACCGGATCGCTGGGCGCGGTGACGACTGGGCCAGGCACGGTCCCGCCGTTGTTGTCCGGATGGGTGGTGGGTGGTCCGGTGATGAGGCCGTAGACCCCGACACCGGCCAGCACGAGGACCGCGAACACTGCGGCGAGCACGGCGATCAGCCGGTGTCGGGAACGAGGGTCAGTCAGGTCGAGTGTCTTCATGCCCCGTAGGTGCACCACTACACCCAGCAGCCGTGGGTGTCAGAGGGCGCGCAGATGTCCCCGTGCGGTCGCGAAACCGTCGCTTGCCTGGCGGGCGCGGGCGGCGCGCAGCTCCTCGGCGAACCGGCTCGTCCCGGCAGCGGTGGCCAGGAACAAGTCGATCTGCTCGTCGGTGAGTTCGGCGGCGAGCTGGTCAGCGTCGTAGTGCGTCCACCACTGAGCCAGTTCGGTCCAGGTCAACACGAATGCCCGCACCGGATACCGCACCGGCTCGCCATGGTCATCGGCTGCTGGCGCGGGTCGCGGAGTGCGCTTCTTCGACCGGGCGTCCTTGGCGCGGGCGAGCGCGTCGGCGGCGAGCTGGTGCAGGTCCGTCTCGCGCTCTTCTCGGGCGGCGGTGACGGAGACGCGGACAGCTTCGTAGATCGGGTGCACAGAGGCGCCGTCGTCGATGCGCTCCAACTCAGCGCTCACTCGGGCACGTAGCTCGGCTGGCTCGGCGAGGTCGTCGGCGAGCTTCTGGAGGTAGCCGATCTTCTCCAAAGTCGTGTGGGAGGTGCTGCCGGGAATCATGGCTGCTGCCTGCTCCCGCGTCTTCCCGAGAGGCCCGAGCGACGGGGGTGCAAATTTTGCACCCCCGTCAGCTCCGGGCTGATAGTCGCTACTGAAGCGGGTAGCTGCATCGCGGCGGCTGGCATCCTCTGCCATCAGGGTCTTCAACTCGCGGTAGAGGGCGGCGGCCTCGGTCTGGGTCAGCGGCTTGTGCAGGACGTTGTCGTCCTGTTCGGCCAGGAGGTGGCCGAGCCGGTCGGAGATCCCGGATCGGACCCACACGTTGATCTTCATCCAGCCGAGCTTCTTGATCGCCGCCAACCTCCTGGCCCCGCACACGAGCGCCCCGTCCGGGGTGATCGTGATGGGCTGGAGGAGGCCGTCGCGGTCGATGGAGGCGGCGAGTTCGTCGATGTCGCCCAGCTCGGTGCGGTGCCGCCGGCCGACCCGGATCGAGGCGACGGTGCGTTCCAGCTCGATGAACCCCGCTGGCGCGCTCACCGCGACCCACCCCCACGGGGATTCCGGTCGTGGTGTGTGGGTGCGGCCAGTGAGATCGCCAGGATAAGGTCGTCGTCGCGCAGCAGCACCGGCAGCGGCTCGCCGATCAGCAACCGCAGCAGCACGCCCCGCCCCGCGGTCGTGGCGGCGTAGGCAGGGTGGGGGTTGCCCAGCAGCGCCTTCAACAGCGCGGTCCAGGAGCGGCCAGGGATGTCGAGGAGGGCGCGGGCGTGCCTGTCGCGCCGCAGCGCCTCATAGGTGGCCTGGCGGGTACCGGTCCGGGTCAGCGCCGCGCAGACATGCTCGATCCCGGCCCGCGTTGTGGCGGGGGGCCAGTCCAGCAGGGTGAACAACGCGATCGTGTCCTCGACCGCCGAACCCGCCGACGTGCACGCCCGCGACGACGGCGCAGAGTCGGCGCCTTCGACTTCGGCGGTGGTCTCAGCGTCGTCGGGGATCTGGAACGCCGGGTGATAGTCGGTCAGCGGGTTCTCGCGGTCACTGAAGCGTTCCGGGTCGTGGAACGCCGAGACATGCGGGCGCCGTGCTTGGTGGACCGAGCACAGGAGTCCTTGGGCGCGTTCTTCGAAGATGCAGGTGATCCGCACCGCGTGCGTGACCACCGCCCACGGATCAACGGCCTCCCGGGCGGCTTTGGTGCGCATCACGTCGAACGCCGCCGACGCAGCCTCCCACGGGTCCAGGTCATGCTTGCGTGCCAGCGGTGCGTACTTCTCCGCGGTGAAGGACACCAATTCTGCGGCGGTGGGGTCCTGCTTCCACGCGCCCGGCCCGGCAGCATGGAGTCGATGCAGCAGAGTGCGTAGGCCTTCGCTAGCCGTGTAGTCCTCGCCGCCCTCGGTCGTCTTGTCGGTGTTGGTGTGCGTGTTCTCGGTCATGGTTGGGGCACCTCCTGGCAGGCAGGTGCGCACGCCGTCCCCAACAACGACGTTCGTGTTCCGTGCCTCGGCGGTGGTCATGACCTGTCACCTGCTCAGCTCAGCCCGACCCCAGGCCGCGACGGCCCCGCCTGAGGTGCGCTGTGGCCGAAGGCCGACAGCGGCGGCAACCGGCGCGCACGATCGCCAAGACCCCGCAGACCCGTGGCTGTCGCGGTGCGGGTCCGACGAGCCAGCTCGACCTCGAAGTCGATTCCCTGACCCGCCAACGCGGCACCGTGACGGGCGAGCAGGTCTGTGGGCCGCACCCACTCCACGCCCCGCGCACGCCAACGTGCATCTTGTGCCGGTCGCTCATTGTTGTTGCCGCGGCGGTGGGCGATCCTCGCCGCCTGCACCGCCTCTGGTGTCTCGGTCTTCTCGACAGATTCCAGCGTCGTGCGGTCGGTCTCTGGCTCCGGCGACCGCCGACGAGGTTCGTGCTGCTGCTGGTCGTGATCGGTGTTCATGAGTCCTTCGCCTCCTCGGCGCTCGTGTGGTCGGTGGTGTCGGGAAGGTGCGCGCTGGCGAACCACCGGCCCACCGTGGAGGGGTGCACGTCGAGTTCGCGGGCGATGTGCTTGTTCGACCACCCCTGCTCGCGCAGCGTGTCGGCTCGGTCGCGCCGGTCGGGAGCGGCCGATTCGGGCTTCGCCGCGGCGAGGCCTGCGATCGAATGTTGCGTCTGCCCCGCGCCCGGTGCTGGGACGGGCTGGCTCTCACCCGGTAGCGGCACCGAGATTGCATCGACCTCGGGTTCGGCTGAGACTGCCTCGGGTCGGTAGGACGGTCTGCCGCCGGGCGCCAGCTCCGTGGTGGACGTGGCCTCATCGGCGCCTGGGAGTGGTCGGGTGAGGATCACGGTCAGGTGGGTAATTGCCAGGAGCACCACGGGCGGCACCGCCGCCACCGCGGCAGCCAGCATGTCGGGAACGTCGGCATCAGCGGTGACGATGGCGTGGATGGCGTTCGCTGTCACCGACATGAGAGCGCCGCCGATGAGCAGCGTCCATGGGTACCACGCCGCTTTCTGCCCGGCCAGGGCTACGACCGCGACGGTGGCGACGACGATGATGCCGTCGACGATGAGCGGCCACGCCCATGCCTGCCCCGCGCCGATGCCGGACCGGACGGCCAGGTCCGCAAGCGCCGTGAAGGACAGCCAGAAGGCTCCGGCGGCGATGAACACCGTCCCTGACACCGCGGTGAGCACAGCCCACTGGCGGCCTGTATGTCTGGTGATGACGTGCGTGGTCATCACAGCTCCCGCACCCTCGACGACAACGACCGCGTGGCGGTGCTGTCGTTGCTGAGCCATCTGTCCGCCGCGAGCGGCGAACTGCCATGCACTGGAGAGGAGGACGCACGGGCGGGGGGCTGAGCGGTGCGGTAGGCGGAGCGGAGGGTCGCGGTGATCTCTCGCTCACCCAGCCCTGCATTCTCAGCGGCGCCGGTGAGCACGTCTAAAGCGTCGGCGGCCGGGACGCCGTTCTCGGCAAGGCGGCACGCGGCCCAGAACAGTCCGCGGTTCCGCTCGCCCTCGCCGCGTGCGGCGACCCACGCCGCCAACCGCGACACATCCTGCTCCCGCGTCACGCCGAGGTTCGCGAGACGGCGCGGCGTCGGGTGCGGATCGAGGAAGCCCCGCAACCGGTCCGAGTCGAGCAGCGAGGAAGATCCGACGTTGATCTGCCGTACCTGATAGCCGACGGCGGCGCTGTTGGTGGACACCTCGGAGGGTGGGACGAGAATGTAGCCGCCGTCGCCACGGAAGTCGATCCCGGCGCGGGCTGCCTGCCACGACCGCTGAGCCTTGCCCGGTGTTGCCGGGTAGTAGGCGTGCATCCCACCCGAAGGTGTCGTGACGAGGAACTGCCACCCCGACACCAGCCCTGCCCGATGCGCACTCTCGAACGCCGGGAACCCGTTCACGGGGCCGTGGACATCGACATCCACCACGACCACACCAGAGGGCGCGCCGGTCGGGACGCCAATGTTCGCCGTGGAGTGCTTGCGCCACCACGCCTGCACCTGGTTGGGGTCGGTGGTGGCGTCATGGAACCCGTGCTCGGTCAGCGGACGCTTTCCGCCCGGCACGCACGGGAACACGGGCACTCCCGCGGCGGCGAGTTCTCGCGCAGAGTTGGAGATCGGCCGCGCCCGGTTCACCCGCGTCAGCACATCCCCGAGCGCGTCCGGGGAGGCCATCACAGACCCCGTCCCTGCACCGCCGGTGCGACGGGGCCGGGCCGTGGTTCAGGCAACGGCTCCGCCCGCTGTCCCGATGCTTTTCGTTCGGGTGCCGACCGCTTGTGCGAAACCTGGCCGCGCTGCGGTGCCTCACGGTCGAGACCGGGCGGCATTCCATCGGCGACCTGAGCGGTGTCGAGCTGATCCAAGATCGCCAGGGCGCTCTTGCGGACCCGCTCGCCCGTGGCCTTGACGATCTCGACTGGCTCCTTGCCGTCCACCCTGGCCGCCCACGTCGACACATACGGGATCGTGTAGCCGCTGGTGTCCATGTGGTGGGCGGCGCCGATCATCAGCGCGACCGACTCCGCCTCGACCTCCCCGATGCCGCGGTGCTGACGTGCGTCCTCGTTGTCGGGGCCGTGGAGCAGGACGTGACCGAGTTCGTGGGCGAGAGTCTTGACCTGCGCGGCGGGGTCCATGTTCTCCCGCACCGCGACCGTCTTCGCGGTGTAGTCGGTCATCCCGTTGGCGCCGTGGATCATGCCCTCATGCGGCACCCGCACCACCTCGAACCCCTGCTCCCGTACCTGCGCCGCGAGGCCGTCCCACAGTCCTGCCGGGGCTTCGCCTTCCAGCGGCTTCGGTGCCGGCGGCTCCGGGATCGGGTCACCAGCGGTCTGCGAGGCGTCCCACACATAGGCGGGCCGGGCGGTGATCATCTTCGATCGGACGACCTCACCGGGCCGGGGCTTCTCGCCCCTGCCGAGCCGCCGCCAAGACTCCGCATCCTGTGGTGTGGCGGTGGCGAAGCGGCCAGTGACCGGGGCGAAGATCATGTACCCCGACTGACCCTTCTCCACCTGCCGACCCAGGGTCTGCCATTGCCGATACCCGGCCACATACGACGGCATCGGCTCGGGAACACTGCCCGCCTCGTATGCCGCCTCGTGCTGTGCCCAGACCAGCAGGGTGTTCGAGAACGATCTCGCCCTGAACCGGGCTGCGAACGCGAGCGCCCGGTGCCAGTCCTCACCGGAGACGAGCTGTTCGACGGCGCCGGTGAGCCGCTCGTGCAACTCGTCGAGCTTCACTTCCCGCGCAGCCTGGGCGTCCTCCCGTGTCGTCGCCATCGTCGCTGTCTCCTCCCGATACCCTGAGCACCGGGCAGAACAGGCTCGGTGACCATCAGGTGCGCCGGGAACACCAGCGAGGCGAGACGGACAAGGATCAACACTGTGACCGTCAGGCACGGCGGTGAACCCAACTAGACCTACCGGACTACCAGCCCACGGCGCGCCCAACGTGCGGGACCGAGCGATGATGCGGATACGCGTATCGCAGATGCGGAAATGGGTATCGCGCGTCAGGAAGCGGCTTTCTGTCGGCTGAGCTGGCGGTAGCGGATCGGGCTCACTCCGATGCATTGGCGAAACACCCGAGCGGCGTGGCCCCTGCTTTGCCATCCGACCTCGCGCATCGCCACCTCGATCGGCATGTCGGTCTCTCGCAGCAGACGCGCCAACCGCTCGGCGCGCAGTGTCATCAGGTAGGTCATGGGGGTCTCGCCGTAAGCATCGACGAAGACCCGGCCCAGCTGGGACGGCGACAGGTGCACGGCGTCTGCGAGACCGGGGAGCGTCCATCGCTGTGCCGGGGCGCCGCGGAGGAGGTCGGCAGCTTCCCGGACTTCGGCCCTCAACGGCGCAAACCGGCGGCGGTGGGGCAAGCCGGGCCAAGTCGCGATCCGCTGGGTCTGTGTCCGTCGTACCGGAGTCGTCTTGACGAAGGGAGTGATCACATCCAGCACAGCGAACAACAGCGCCTGGAGCCGGTAGAAACTCTCCGGTGCGGGCCCAGCGATGCTGAGCGCGACCAGCTCGTCCAACCACGGCATCAGCATGCCGGCGCGGTCCTCACCCAGGTGGAGTATCTGGGCAGGTTCGGAGTACAGCTCATCGGCGAAGTCCTGCGCGTCCAGCCTGTCGGACAGCAATCCTGCATGCTGCCAGAACACCTGATCGACGATGTAGTCGCGGTCCAGATACAGGGTCGTGACGGTGATCGAGTCTTCGGGATCGCTTCCACACAGAGTGTTCGCGGCGAGCACGATGACGTCGCCGACGGTGACGAGTTTCTCGCCAAACTTGCTGAGCAGGATCGCGGAGCCGTGTCGGACGAAGATCAGCTTCACGCAGTCATAGGCAACTGGGTCGATGGGTCGATAGATCGCCCGTGTTCGGGCGAGCAGCGGTTGGAATTGTGCGGCGGAGAGCGGAGAGTGCCCAGGCTGCGCTACCGGCCGTCTGAGCCTGGATCCGCCGGTGGGGTTTCTGGGGTGATTTGAGCGTCTACGGGAGAGGGGTTTCGGTTTTTGGGTGCACGGATTCTGCCGGTCCTGTCCGGTTTTTCCACTGTAGGTTCCTCGGTCTC